>JADFOP010000012.1 GCA_022562795.1 Nitrospinota bacterium | reverse complement strand
GGGAACTAAAACCCCCAGGGAGGGGGGGTTAGTTTTGGAAGCGGCGGGAAGAGCAAGGAGGCCTTATGGCGCGGCGTCGCGATAGAGGGAAAAGGGCGAGGATGTTGAACTCCATGGTCTCGTTCCTGCTCCAGCCGCTCCCAGGCGGGGAGCCGGTGGCGGTAGCAGCGGCGCTCGCTGAGCTGGCAGAGCCTCTCTGGGGGGTTACTCTGGTAATCATGTGGAGCGTGGATGAGGTCTCAGGGCAGCTCCAGCTTGCTGGAGTCTCCGGAGCGGACCGCAATAGAGTCGAGGAGGTGCTCAGGGCTGACGAGCCTTTCGTAAAAGAGCTTATGGATGGGGGGAAACCCGTCGTTGTGAAGGACCTTTCTAGAGAGACTGGTTGGGGAAATCGGGAGCTCCTCGATATCACGGCCCATGAAGCCCTCCTAGGAGCTCCGGTTGTGGTGGATGGACGGCCTGTAGGGGTGTTTGTGCTTTTGAGCTCCAACCCCGATCGGTTCACCCCTTGGGACGAATCCGTCTTGGAGATATTCGCCCGGCATCTGGCCACGGCCTGGGAGGTTTCCCTGACTCGGGGGGCATTGAAAAAGACCAAGGAGAAGCTAATCCTAACCGAAAGGTTTGAGCTGCTCGCAAAGAGCGCTGTGGGAAAAGCACACGACTTTAACAACTTCTTGGGGCTTGTCCTTGGAAACCTCTATCTTCTCCGCCCTCGGCTCGATCCCTCCGACCGGGAGGCTTTTCGTATAATCGATGTCATGGAGCAGACGATCATGGGTGCCACTAACACAATCAAGTCCCTCCAAGAGCTGACTTCCAAGACGGCGGAAAGTCCCAGGGTCGTAACACCAGTCGATTTAAACGAGGTGGCGGAGGACGTGCTGGAGATGCTCCGGGTTAAATTCAAAGAGGCTCTGGCTAAAGGCATATCCATTGAGGTCCAAAAGCGCCTACAGTTGAAGCGGTCCGTATTGGCAGATCCGGCCACGCTCAGGGAGGCCCTGCTGAACGTAGTTTTAAACTCTATCCACGCTATGCCGATGGGTGGAAGGCTGACCCTTCGAACGTGGGAGGGGAGCGGAACGGTGCACTTGGCCGTCAGCGACACCGGAGTGGGTATGTCCCAGGAAGTTCGCTCCAGGATTTTTGAGCCATTCTTCAGCACCAAGGTGGGCGTAGGCGTCGGTATGGGAATGGCAATGACGCATGACCTTATTAAATCGCAACAGGGCGAAGTTGAGGTAAAGAGCGAGGTGGGGCAAGGCACGACCGTGCTCATCTCTCTCCCCAAAGTCGCGGAGCATGTAGGATAATACAACAACTCTCTTGACGGTCCTCATGGGCAACACCACACCGATGGCATTGCCTTCCTTCTCAAACCTCCCAGAGCCTTGGATGTATGCCATCTGAAACAGATATCCTTAGGAAATTTCTTCCCATCCTTTGAAAAGGCGCCCCCGACGACGGTGATTCCTTTTCGTTGAACGTGACGGAAGGAGCCGCGAGGAAGATGGCCTTAGACGGAACGTTAAGCTCCAGCCCCGAGCGCATAGCCGCGGGGCTGACCACTGCCCCTGGGGATAACCAAAACGTCCTGGCCCTACTCAATTTACAGTCGGAGAAGGTGCTGAACTTCAGTCAGGGAAGCTATCAGAACACATTTGAGGAGTACTACGGGGGATTCGCCGCCAAGGTATTTCTGACCAAAGCCAGCGCCGACGCGGGTTTGGAACAACAGCAGGCCATCGTGACTCAGCTCGACATCCTGAGGGCCTCCACATCGGGGGTCTCGCTCGAAGAGGAGATGATCAGCCTCACCCAGTTCGAGGCAGCCTTTCAGGCCTCGGTCAGGGTGCTGGAGACCATGAATCGACTGCTCGAGGAAATTCTGAACCTTATTTAGGGAACGAAAATGCGCATCACCACCCAGATGATCGTGGATTCTGCAATTAGGCAGATGCAGCAGAACCACCGGAATCTCTTTGAGGCTCAAGAGGCGGTCTCTTCGGGCCGGAGCTTTTCGAAGCCCTCCCAGAACCCCATTGGGGCTGAACGGGAGATGAAACTCGTCAGCCTGCTGGATAGGCTCGATCAATTCGACAGGAGCGTAACGTCGGGGACTTCCTTTCTGCAAGAGAGCGAGAGGGCCCTGAGTCAGGTTTTCGAGCTTTTGTCGCAGGCCAAGGACTTGGCATTGACGCAGGTTACCGCGACGGCAGACAGCGTAAGCCGCGACATCGCCTCCCAGGAGGTCGGCTCCCTCTTACGGCAACTGCTGTCGGAGGCCAACACTCGCCAGGGTGATCGCTTTATCTTCGGGGGCTTCGAGACGGGTTCAGAGCCTTTCGACCTCGCAGGAACTTACAGCGGTGACAGCGGCTCAATTGCAATACGAATAGGTCCCCCGAACGATACCCTGAACATCAACTTTACAGGCGACAAGGTCTTCAATGGGACCGGCGGTGGCGTGGACCTATTCCAGACCCTAACGGACCTCCAGACGGCCCTTTCCAATAACGACACCAACGGGATAAACCTGGCCATAGAGCAGCTCGACCAAGGTATCGACCAGACCGTCTCTTTCCAGGCTCAGGCGGGCATTCGCCTCAATCGCCTGGAGGTGGCCAGGAATCGCCTGGCGGATACCCGTCTCCAATTGACGGAGCAGCTTGCGGAGAATTCCGGTGCCGACCTCGCCCAAGTGGCTGCTAATCTGGCCAACCAGCAGACTTTGTTCGAGACCTCCTTGGCAGCAACGGCGCAAGTGCTCCGGATTTCCTTCCTCTCCTTCCTAAGCTAGAGACCTCTTTTTACCCAGTCAGGCCATGATTTGCCCACTCCGCCCTTCCTCTGAATATTGCATCAGTTTGATAATATTGACGTTACGGTAATATCAGGAAGGGCACGCATCTTGCCCTTTACACTAACCGTGGCGGGGTGGAGTTATCCGAATCGGCCTTGATGGGAGAAGTCTGCCTCCCTCAACGGGAGGACAATCGGATGGTCGAGCGGCTCCTCCGCCCTCACTCTGAAAGTCGGACGTTAATCGGCGGGGGCATAGACAATCAGGCCCTCATGGATAAGAGGACGAACCGTTACATGGAGATGCGGGGTATGAAATCGATCATAACCGACAGCGACCCAACCATTGAAGAGCTGGAAAGCGCCCTTGTTGCCTCGCCCAATGACCTCGAAATCCTCTACCGGCTGGGTATTTGCCTCTTTCGGGCAAACCGCTTGGAGGAGGGTGAAGAGGCCTTCCAGCGCTTAGTGCGTTTGGACGCCCGGTCTGCCAAAGGGTTTGCCAGTCTGGGCGTTATAACCTGGAACCGGGGCGAATTCGAGGAAGCCTTCAACTACTTCTCTCGGGCGCTGGAGCTCGACCCGGGCGATCCCGACACCTTGGTGAATCTAGGCCTGATAAGTGAGCAGCTTGGAGAAATTGAGTTGGCCATCTCCTTATTCCAAGCCTACCTCGTTCAGTCTCCGGACGATAATGACACCATGGCTCGGCTTGAAGCCCTCCGCCTCCGGAACGGCCATTCGGCCGAGTCAAGCCTGGAGGCCAGCGCCTTCACAAACTAGTAGCGGCTTTGGGGTCCTTAATGGCAGGTGGCCGAAAGCGCCGCAAAAAGCGGTCCGAAGTCTCCAAGAAGAAGCCCCTTCTTTCCCTCTGCGTGATCGTTCGAGATGAAGAGGAAAATCTTCCGGGCTGCCTGGAGGACTTCGGGCCCGTCGCCGACCAGATCGTTGTGGTGGATACGGGCTCTACAGACCGCACCGTGGACGTCGCCCGACGCTACGGGGCCGAGGTCCACCATCACCCCTGGCAAGATGATTTCTCCGAGGCGAGGAACTGGTCGCTCAACTACGCCCGGGGCCGGATGATCCTTTGGGTGGACGCCGATGACCGGCTGGAGCCAGGGGTGGCCGAAACATTGCGGAACGAGCTCTTAGCCAACGAGGGCAAGGCCGTCTACCTCGTCGTCCGGATGCTTGAGCCCGGAGGCGCCATTACCCAAAGCTACCAGCTTCGCGCCTTCCCCAACAATCCGACGATTCGTTTTGAGGGCAGGGTTCATGAACAGGCGACCTATGCCGTCGAGCGGCTCAAGATTTCCGCTGTTCATCTGCCCATCGAGATAATCCATACAGGCTACCAGGACGCCGAGGCCTTAAGAGGCAAGCTCCTTAGAAACCGTAAGATTGTTGAAGAGCAGATTGCTCAGGACCCCGACGACCTATTTGCCCACTATATGCTGGCCCGCACCCTTGATGGGTTGGGAGAGGATGAAGCCTCTGCCCAGTGGTGCGCTCGTCTTCTGGACCATCCCAAAGCCCTCTCGGAGACGCGCGAGTTTCTCCTTCACGCCCAAGCCAAGCTTGATTCCCGTGGACCCAGGTGAGGTCATTTATAAAGCCAACCGCTACCTTGGGGCCGCCCTCATGGGACTCGGCCAATGGGGGGAGGCCAGCGGTTGTCTGGAAAGGGCCCTGGAGCTTCGCCCCGACGACCAGGAGGCCCGCCTATGGCTGGCGATGTTTACTACTAAAGGAGGGCCTCCTGGAAGAAGCTGAGGAGGCATTTCTCGCCTGTGACGGGACAACCCACCCTACGTATTGGCTTAAGCTGGGGACCATCGCCCTCAGACTGGGCGACCTGGACTTAGCCGAGGAACGCTTCAGTGCGGCCGCCGCTGTAGGCCTCGACTCGGTCCAGCTGTATAACAACTTTGGCCTTCTGATGGCCCGCCAGGGGAGGTGGGAGGAGGCCGAGCGCAATTACGGGCTTGCCCTTGAGCGGCGGCCCGACATGATGGAATCCCTTCTAAACATGGGCCACGGCCTGATAAGTCAGGGCCGGTGGAGAGAGGCCGCGGGGTTTTTTCTCCGAGCCCTGGCCCTTGAGCCCGAGCTCCTGGACGCGCGCTTGGCGGCCGCCGCCTTTGCCTTCGGCAGGGGCGAAGTGGGGCGAGCCCGTGAGCTGGACGACTAGCTCTGGCGGGCGCTGGCCCCGAACGAGCAAAAAGACCAGCCCCCTCCGTCGGACCCATCCTCCCTATTCTTAAGCCTCGGCCCCGGGCTTCAGGACCGGGGCCAAGGCCACCTCGCCGAGCTCTGCGACAATCTAGTTTCTAGCATTATAAATTAAACCTCTTCGTACATTTAACGATATAAAGAGTTGAGTTCCTTGTAGAACGGCATCGCCGCTAATATGTAGGTGATCTTCCGGGCTCCGAGAGGTGCTCAGATCCTCTTACTCACGGTTGCAACCGGCTGTAAGGAGGAATGAGATAATCCCGAACGCTGTAACACAATCAAAAGAGGAAGAAGCAAATGGCTCTACGAGTAAACACTAATGCGGTGGCGTTAGCCGCCCAGAGGAACTTGGGCATCTCCAGCAGGGGATTGGAAGGGTCTCTGAAGAGACTTTCCAGCGGTCTTCGCATTAATAGCGCTGCAGACGATGCCGCGGGCCTCTCCATCGTCAACAAGCTGCGCGCTCAGCTGGGCGGGGTGAGGGTGGCGAGCCTCAACACGGCCCAGGGCGCGTCCCTGGGTCAAGTTGCTGAGGGTGCCGCGACCGAGATTTCCAATATCTTGGTCCGGCTCCGTGAGCTAGCGGTGTCGGCCGCCTCCGACCAGAACGACTCCGCTGCACGAACGGCTCTGGACTCCGAGCGCTCTGCGCTTGAGTCCGAAATCGACCGAATCGCCGACGACACCACATTCAACGCAGTGGGTCTGGTGGACGGCTCCTTCGGCGTGAGCCTCTCCAGCCAGGGGGCCAGCATCACTGCCGCGGTCGGCATTCAGTCGATCGAAATCACCGGCGCTGCGGCCAGCACGACCTTCACCCTCTCCGCTGCCACCGCAACGTCGGTTACCATTCAGGATGCCAACACCACTCAGGTGGTGTCGTTTAACGCCGGCGACATCGATGCCGAAGGCGAGACGAAAAAGCTCAACTTCACCGATCTGGGGCTGTCCATCACCATCAACGCCGCTTACGACTCGACCAATCTTGGTGGCTCTATGGCGGCCAACACCATCGTGACTGGGGTTGCCTCAGCTCAGGACTTCCAGGTCGCCGCCTTCGCCAACCAGAACATCTCCCTTTCGCTGGGCGACCTGACGACGACCGGCCTCAGCGTCACGGGCAACGTGACCAGCAAATCTAACGCCAACAGCTACATCACCACGATTGACGCCGCCATTGACACCGTCAACACGACGTTGGGCAATATCGGCGCGTTCAAGAACCGGATGGACTTCGCCGCGGCCAACCTCGCAAGTAGCGTCGAGAACGTGGCTTCGGTTGAGTCCACCATTAGGGATGCCGACATCGCCGAGGAGACCACGGAGTTCACGAGGAATCAGATCCTGGTCCAGGCTGGTGTCTCCATCCTTGCGCAGGCCAATATCTCGTCTCAGTCGGCATTGGCACTGCTGCAGTAAAAGTAACTCGGGTCGGTCCCATGGGCCGGCCATTTTGGTGGCCTCGGGAGGTCCGGTGGGGGGTCTCCCGGGGCGCCAATAATCGGAGGGAGCAATTAGGGAGGCTTGGAAAGTGGACGTTAAGGCCTTGGCTCATAACCCGGAAGACCCAGTTGAGAAGAGGCAGCCTGCTGAGCCCAAGGTCTCCAAGTCTGGGTCAGGAGAGGCTCGTCCTTTACGGGGGGGAAGTGAGGCGGGTCCATCGCGGGTGGAACCTGTCCAGCGGAGGCCGCGAATAAAGGTCTTTGTGGATGAGGATACCGGCCGACCTGCTTTCCTCGTCATTGACGACGAGACCGGGGAGGCCATCCGCCGATGCTGCGAGGAGCTTAAGGGACAAATGGAGCTTGTTGAAGAGCTCCGAGAGGCTACCAGCAGGCGCAAAGCGGAGCTCCTCGAGGACATGGGGATTCTCAACAAGCAGGACCAGGCTGCCAAGGAATATGGGGGATTTAGACCGGGGCTCGACGTAACAGCCAGAGCAGAGTCCAAGCCCAACGTACTTGGCGGCGTGGGCCGGAGGAAAGAATCTCGTTCCGGGAACTGGGATCAACGCCGCCTGGTTCTATATGGTTAGAAAAAGGTTTGATCGATGGTTACTCATTTAGAAAATGTTGCGGCTTTGCTGCGAATTAGGAGCGAGCGCTTAAGCACAGTAGGAATCGCTAATAAGAACAAATCCAAGGCTTTGGAATTGCCAGCGGATGTTGTGACCATCTCGGAGGACGGGAGAAAAAGGGCTGTTGCCAAGGCGGTGGCTGGACAAATTGTCCAGGAGCTGACAAGCGGCAATGATGGGGCAGGGCAATGAGGGGTTCTGGAAACGACAATTTTCCGGGAATTTCCGAATATGGGGGAATTTCTCCACCACCCATTATTGGAAGAATTCTGGTGGTGGATGATGAACATGAGTTCATCAGTATTTTCAAAAGGTTTCTGGGAAAGATGGGCTATGAAGTTTTGGGGGCTGGCTCTGCAGATGAAGCCTTAGAGCTAATGGAGCCCCACGGGTTCGACCTGGCTTTTGTCGACATCCAAATGCCCGGCATGAGCGGCCTAGAGCTCGTCTCGGAGATAAAGCGGGTCGCCCCGAGCCTGCCCGTAGTCATCGTCACCGCTCACTCTTCGGTGGAGTATGCCGTTGATGCCCTCCGATTGGGGGCGTCCGACTTTTTATCAAAGCCTTTAAAGTTGGACGAGGTAGGCTCTCTGGTGGAGAAGATTATTCTCAAGAGGGTCTCCAATTACGGGATGGATATAATGCTGGAGACCCTATCGGAGCAGGCTGAGGGCTACGAGACACACCTCTCGACTGGCTACCGACTTACGGACCTTGCGGCCTTGCGGGAGACCTACAGGTCAAACGCTGACAGCGACGACCTGTACGCTTATCTGGCATCAGCGGCTTCTGAAATGAGTCCGACAGGCCAAGTGGTGGTCTCGGTCTTGAACTCCGAATCGGGGGCATGGACCATCAAGGAGGCGAAGGGGTTCGCGGGTATGGGCCCGCAGGTTCACGCCTCGCCTGGGACCAAGAATACCGAAGGAGAAACCCACATCCCGCCCAAGGTGAGGGCGATGCTCAATTCCCACTTAACGTCTTTGGTGGAACATAAGAGGCCACTTTCTACCAAGGATTTGACAACCGTTCCAATGCGGATAAAGGGCCACGTTTTTGGGGCCTTACACGTGTTCCACTTCCACCGGCCACGGACAATGACTGCAATGGAGATGGGCCCTTATGTGGCCCTGTCCGAGGAGGCCTCCCTTTGCTTGGAAAACGCTCTTTTGTACGAGAAGATTTACGAAAACCTGGTCAATAGCTTTCGAAGTATGGTGGACCTAGTGGAGTATAAAGACCCTTACATTAAAGACCATTCCAAGGGGGTTTGCTTGTTCGCTTCCTCCATAGCCCTGGTGATGGGCTGTTCCCAGGAGGAAGTGGACGCGCTCAACTTCTCGTGTTATTTCCACGACCTAGGCAAAGTGGCCATCCGCGATGACATTTTACAGAAGAAGGGCCCCCTCAGCCACGAGGAATACGAGGTCATTAAGACTCACACCATCATTGGTGAGAAGCTCTTGGAACCTTTAAACCTCTTTCCCATGGAAATGACCGTCATCCGCCACCACCACGAGCGAATAGATGGAAGCGGCTACCCCGATGGTCTAACTGGAGAGGAGACCTCCTTATTTGCTCGCATTACGGCCGTAGCGGATGTCTACGAGGCGATGACGTCGGATCGGAGCTACAGGCCCGCATTCCCTCCGGAGGAGGTCATGGCCCACCTTCGCTTCAACGCCGGAAAGGAATTCGACCCACTAGTAGTTGAAGCCTTTGAAAGCGTCGTGAGGCAAAATCCCCAGAAGGACATACGCCGGGCCTTGGCGTCATAGGTTTGGCACTCCGTCAAGGAGCCGATAAGTTAAGAGGGCTCTAGCCTGTGGTTGGAGCCTCAATATATTGAAAAATGGGTATGTAGTCTACCCTGAGCCCGCTAGTCCCTAACGGCATCCATTTTGCTTATCTTCTTATTCAGCAAACCACTAGTTTGTGAAGGAGAAGCGACATTAAAGGGAAAAACTCAAATGACAGAGAAGCCCGCGACCGTCGAGATTATTTCAGGGTCGAGGATTCCTTCCCTCTCTCTTATCGGTTAATCACCGAGGAGGAACACGAGCAATTGGGCAACCGATGCCGGGCAGATTTCGCTGTGTCGCAGTCTCCGGATTTCCACTTTTGGCCCGCCTCGGATCCGGACCCCTTTGTTGGGGAGGCCGAGCGCCTCATGCCTATCTACCGAGAGATCCTATTTAAGCTGGACCTCGTGCTAGAGACCCTCGCCTCATCCCCCCGCGGGGAGTGGAACGGTCTCAAAGCCAGGCTCATCGACATAAGTGGGTCTGGCCTGAAGCTCTCCTGCGGCAAGGCTCCCTCGGTCTCATCACTGTTGGAGCTTAAATTCATTCTTCCGGGGCCTTCGGTTTCCAACGTACAGTGCGCAGGTCGCATCCTTCGCATCGACAGGAGAGCAAACGACTGGGAGGTGGCTGTCGGATTTACCCATATCCGCGAGGCCGACCGGGAGCGGATTATCCACTACGCCTTCCAGACGTCTTGTCAGAAATTGCGAAGCCAAAAATTCCAGGAGCATGCTCCCTCATGAAATCGGCCCTAAAATGAGACCTTTAACCCTTCGCTCACATATTCGATAAGTACCACAAGGTAGGAAGACCCATGTCCAAAACCTCTGCGATTGTAAGACTAAAGAGGGAAGAGACAGGGGCCGGCGCGGCAAACTTGCAAGAGCGTATTCTTAATGCCCTGAATAACGGAGACGAGGTGGTAATGCTGGACGCCTCCGAGGTTACGGATTTGGACGGTGCAGCCCTTCAGGTCCTCGTGGCGGCAAAGAAGTCGGTCTTGGGTCGGGGCCAGGAGATTCGTATCGTTGACCCAAGCCCCTATGTATCTAACGTTTTGGCCTTGACCAAGCTAGATAGGGATTTCGGTCTATGAGCAACTCCAAGAGAGACGACCTTGTTCAGATTTTTGTGGAAGAGGCCACCGAGTTGTTGACCGGAATGGAGGCCGACCTGCTGGCTTTGCATATCGACCCCACCGACAGCGCTCTGGTGGAAAAAATCTTTAGGGCAGCTCATACCATAAAGGGCGGAGCGGGCATCGTGGGCTTGGAGGTCATCCGTCAATTCACCCAGATTGTTGAAGATCTCCTAAACCGCGTCCGCTCCGGTGAGCTGGCGGTGGAGAGGGAGCTAATCTCGATTCTCCTGAGAGCCGTGGATGAGCTGAAACTCCCCATTAGCTCCCCTGAGCACCTTGCCGACGAGAGTTTGCCGACGAGCCTGGAGGAAGTCGCTGCATCGCTAAGGGCTTTAAGCTCCAGGGCGACCAGCACGGCGGCATCAGCCGCTCTCCAGGGGCAACAATCCTCATCTCTCAACGTCCCAGAGGCCTTCGAGGTTGAGCTGAGGTTTAAACCCACCATTTTGGACGAGGGCGTAGAGCCCTTAAAGGTTTTCCTCGATCTGGCTCGCTTGGGGGAGGTGGATGGCGTAGTGACCGACACCTCCCGGGTCCCAACCTTGGAGGAGCTTGACCCGTCGCAATTTCATTTGGCCTGGATTTTCGAGTTTACTTCCGATCAAGGCCCAGCGGTCCTCGAGAGGGGACTCAAGCCCCTGTGTAACGGGCACCCAATCGGCGTGCGGTCTCTGGGAACTTACGCTGAGGCGCAGATGAGAGGCTCAAGACGCCTGGGCGAGATTTTAGTGGATGATGGGAAGATCACCATCATGGAGGTGGAACGGGCGCTCGGGCAACAAAGGCAACTGGGACAGATTCTCCTCGGGGAGGGCTTGATAACGCCCGATGAGCTATCTGAGGCCTTGGAGAAGCAGACCAGGGAACGTCGGCCTCAGCCAGCCTCTTCCGTTAGGTTAGAGGCCGCGGAGCTCGACCAGATCTTAAACCTGATGGGAGAGTGCGTCAATGTCCACACTCGCATCGCCGAGTTGAGCAAGGAGTTCCTGCCGAATGGAAATAATGAGCTTCTCAACGCTCTAGGGGACCTAGACCGCGTAGCCTGCCAGATTCGGGACCACGTCATAAATTTCAGGAAGGTTTCCTTGCCCATTGATGACCGACCCATTTTCAACAATGTCATGACCAGTATGAAGGAGGCCCAGCAACTGGAGCCGGTTGCCGCAGGAGGTGTGGACCTTGACTGATAAATCGAACTCTACAGTCAAACTGGCTCAAAGCCCCGAGGGCCTGACACTCACCCTACAGCCTACCATGGAGGGGGAGGCGGATATCGCTTACCCGGAACTTGTAGAATATTTGAAGGGACTCGGCCTTCCCTCCATCGATTATGGAGCGGTCAAGCTGGCCTACAAGCGCTAGAGAGGCAAGCCGCTCTTAATCCACCAGGGGGCCCTTGAGCCCTTCAGGGTGGAGGTGAGCCTAGACGAGATGGCAGCTCATCTGATCCTGTACGACTATAATGAGGAAGCCCCCTAGGCATTGTTGTCTCGAATACTAAAGGCCTTGGAGGAACAAGGGGTCAGCCTAACTCCAGAGGCGGCCCTGTCGCTGGCCAGCCGATTCAAAGTTTCTCAATGAACACATTAAACGGATTGTCGAGCAGGAAAACTACGAGGTGGTGGGTCAAGCCATCGACGGGGAAGAAGCGGTACAGAAATACCAGGAGCTTCTACCCGATTGCGTGACTCTCGACATCGTCATGCCCAAGATGGACGGCATCGAGGCCCTCAAGCAGATTAAGGCCATAGATCCGGCCGCCGTGGTAGTAATGGTCAGCTCGGCCGGTACGAAAGATAAAGTAACCGAAGCCCTCCTTAATGGGGCAAAAAACTTCATAGTCAAGCCCTTTGAAGAGGAAAAAGTGCTGGAGGTGATTGGGGCGGCCCTTGGCTGATGAGGCTTCATAGTGACGCTCTCAGAGGCTAGCGTGGCTGGATATTCAAGCGACGCCAATCAATACCCCGCCTTCATCCCCGGCAATGGAGAATACTGCCTCAAGGTACGAAGAATCCAGTAGATACGGAATCTTTACGAGACTTCCCTCCTTTTCCTGATACCACTTCAGCCCATCTCGCTGGGGCGGCGCACCCGAAAGGGAACTCCGAGCTCCTCCTCGGCTACTATCCGGCAGGCGGCCAAATCCACCCAGTACGGGACGTCCACCGCCGTGGCCTCTACCTCCATCCCGCCAGCCTTGGCCAGCGCGATAAAGCCCTTGACCGCTTCGTAGGCCACCTTTCCGTGGGTGGGCCGGCATAGGGCCTCGTAGGTATCTGCGTCCTGGGCGATGAGGCTTACGGAGCACGCGTCCACCAGGCCGGAGAGCTCCTCAGCGATGTCGCGCCCGTGGATGATCGAGCCATGGCCGTTGGTGGTGAGGCGCACCCGGCACCCGCTCTCCTTCAGCCGGCGGGCAATCTCCTTGAGCTCTTCGAGCCTGAGGGTCGGCTCGCCCCAGCCGCACAAGACCACCTCTCGGGCTCCGGAAAGCCCAGGCTCTATGGCCTGGAGCACCTCTCCCACGGTGGGATCGCGCTCCGACTGCAGGTCGTGGCCCCTGAGGCCGGGGTCGAAGGTCCGGCTGCAGAAGGTGGTCGCGTTGGTGGAGCGATGGGTGAGGTTGACATATAGGCTGTCCCGAAGGGGGCGTACTATCCTGGGCTGAGCATCCCGGAGGCCTATTCCGAAGAGGCGCCAGACGTTTTTCGTGGTGATCCGACCCACCTCCTCCACAGTAAGCCCCGTTGCCTCGGCCACTTCCTCGGCAACGAAGGTCACGTAGGCGGGCTCGTTGCGGCGGCCCCGGTGGGCCTGGGGCGTTAAGAAGGGAGAGTCGGTCTCGACAAGCAACCGGTCGGTGGGGAGCGTTCCCACAAGCTCGCGATATTTATCGTTCTTCGGATAGGTTATGGGACCTCCTACCGAGAGATAAAAGCCAAGCTCCAGGCATCGGTTGGCGTAAGAGGAGTCTCCGCTGAAGCAGTGGAAGACCCCGGTCGATTCGCGGGGGCCCTGCTCGGCAAGCACCGAGAGGGTGTCGTCGTGGGCGTCGCGGTTGTGGATGACCACGGGAAGCCCCAGTCGCGCAGCGCAGTCTAGCTGCTCGCGGAAGGCCGCCCGCTGGGCCTCGCGGGGCGAGCGGTCGCGGAAGTAGTCGAGACCGATCTCCCCCCAGGCCACGACCCGCTCCCCCAGGGCCCGGAGGCAGAGCTCCTTTAGGCGCTCTGGGGTTAGGTGCTTGGCGTCGTGGGGGTGGACGCCCACGGTGTGGTAGACGCCCGGGTAGGCCTCCGCTACGGTCTTGGCCTGTTCGTTGCTCTCAAAGGTCGAAGCGATAGTGATTATGGCCGAGACTCCGGCCTTGCGGGCTCGGAGGAGGACCTCGTCGCGGTCCTCGTCGAACTCTTCCATCTCCAGGTGGGCGTGGGTGTCTATGAGCATGATTTCATGAGCGCGGGGCTTAGGGAGCGGGTGGGTCGATGCCTGCTTCGCCGGGCTACTTGACCACGCAGCCCGGCTCCAGCGGTTCGTCGAAGGTGGCCAGCACCACTTTGCCTTCCGGCGACTCTCCGGCGAGCACCATGCCCTGGCTCTCGACCCCCATGATGCGGGCGGGCTTGAGGTTGGTGAGCACGACGACCGATTTGCCCACCAGGGCCTCGGGGGTGTAGTCCTGGGCGATCCCGGCCACGAGCTGTCGCTCCTCGCCTCCGCCGACCTCCACTATGAGTTTGAGGAGCTTCTTCGCTTTGGGGACGGGCTCGGCCGAGATGATTCTGGCCGTTCGCAGCGTAATCCGTTGGAACTCTTCGATGGTAATCTCTTCCACTGGTATCCTCTCCTCCTCGGGCGGGGCCTCTTCAGCTTCGGCAAGGCGGACAACCTCCCGTTGGATGGCCAAGGCGTGCTCCTCTTCGATCCGTGGGAATAGCTTCGGTCCCGCGAATGTGGTCTGGCCCGCCGCGGTGCCGCCCCAGCGGGCGGTCTCGGCAAAGGGGTGGCCCGCTTCAAGGGCCGGGATTCCGAGCTGGCAGCCGATCTTCATGGCCGTCGTCGGCATGTAAGGCTCGATAAGGAGGCCCAAGAGCCTTAATACCTCGGCAAGAGTGTATAAGACGGTCCGGAGCCGAGGCCGGTCGGCCTCGCGTTTTGCGAGCTTGAAGGGGGCGGTCTCGTCGATGTACTTGTTGACAGCCCCAACGAGCCCGAAGATGTTGATCAGGGCCTTCTGGAAGGCGCACTCCGCCATGAAGCCGTCCTGGGCGGCCATCACCTCGGCCGCGCGCTCCCGTAGGGCCTCCTCCAGCCCGGTTTCGCCTGAGGGCTCGGGCACGATGCCGTCGCAGTACTTCTGGATCATCGCGACGGTTCGCGACAGGAGGTTGCCCAGGTCGTTGGCCAGCTCCGCGTTGAGCCTCCCTATGAAGGCCTCGTGGGAGAAGTCGCCGTCGGCGCCGAAGGGGACTTCCCTAAGAAGGAAGTAGCGAACGGCGTCCACCCCGTAGGTCTCGATGAGCCAGAGGGGATCGACCACGTTCCTAAGGCTCTTGGACATCTTCCGGCCTTCGACGGTCCACCAGCCGTGGCCGTAAACGGTGCGGGGCAGGGGAAGGCCCGCCGCCATGAGGAAGGTCGGCCAGTAAACTGCGTGGAAGCGGAGGATGTCCTTTCCGATGAGGTGGATGTCGGCAGGCCAGATACGCTCAAAGCGCTCTGGATCGTCTCCGAAACCGGGAGCGGTGAGATAATTTGTGAGGGCGTCGAACCAGACGTAGAGGACGTGAGAGGGGTCGGTCGGCACAGGGACGCCCCAATCGAAGGTGGTCCGGCTGATGGAGAGGTCTCTCAGGCCCTGGCGCACGAAGGATAGGACCTCGTTGCGGCGAGATTCGGGCTGGATGAACTCCGGGTGGGTCTCGATGTGTTCAAGCAGCCGCTTCTCGTAGCTGCTCATCCGGAAGAAGTAGGACTTCTCCCGAAGCCTTTCGACCGGTCGCCCGCAGGATGGGCAACCACCCTCCTCTCCCATCTGGAGGTCCGTCCAGAACGTCTCGCACGGCACACAGTATAGCCCCTCGTACTCACCCATGTAGATGTCGCCCGCCTCGTTGATGCGGCGGAAGATCTCTTCAACGGCCCGGTGGTGGCGCGGCTCGGTGGTCCGGATGAAGTCGTCGTTGGAAATGTGCAGCGCCTCCCAGACCGCTTTGAAGCGCTCCACCGTGCGGTCGGCGAGCTCGATGGGCTTTAGCCCCTGCTCGGCGGCCGAGCGCTCCACCTTTTGGCCATGCTCGTCGGTTCCTGTCAGGAAGAAGACCTCACGGCCGCGGAGGCGGTGGTGGCGGGCCAGCACGTCGGCGGCCAGGGTGGTGTAGGCGTGGCCGAGGTGGGGCACATCGTTGACGTAGTAAATTGGGGTCGTGATGTAGATGGTCTTTTCCGCCGGTGGGCCACCCATGGCGCGGTCCTACCCGTCGGTGGGCCCGTTGGGGAAAGTGAGGTCGGTGGCGCGGTCGCCGCGAACGGCTACCTGGCTCCCATCTTCGAGGATCACGAGAACCTCTTCTCGGACGATGTCTATCTTGGCGACCCGGCCTTTCCCCTCGGGTAGGCGCACAGTTTTCCCAGGGCTGGGCATGGAGCCCTTGACGGCGATGTAGTTGGGGTGCTCGTAGAGAAGACAGCATTTTAGGCGCCCGCACACGCCGGTGAGCTTGTCCGGGTTGCCTGTGAAGTTCTGGTCTTTGGCCGCACGAATGGGGACCGGCTTTAGCTCCTTTAGATTGCGGGTGCAGCATAACTGTTCGCCGCAGGTATCGCATCCTCCCATCAGCGAGGCTAAGTCCCTAGCCCCTATCTGGCGCATCTCGATTCGGACCTTGAACTCTTTGGCAAGGTCGCGCACTAGCTGGCGGAAATCGATCCATTCCTCGGCGGTGTAGTAAAAAGTCGCCTTCTTTGCATCAAAGGCGAAGGAGACCTGTTCCAGCTTCATGGAGAGGTTGTGGGTGGAAACGAGCTCCTTACAGGAGGAGATCGCCTCTTTTTCCATCCGCTCGTTGCGCTCTTGCATATTAAGGTCCTTATCGGTCGCCTTCCGGAGGACCTTCCACGGATCCTTCTTGAATGTCTCTCGGGGTATGCGCATGTAGTTGCTCGCCATGTGGCCGAAGGCGATCTCGGCGAACTGCTTCTCAACGATGCAAGGGTCTGCGATGGATAGGCAGAGGTTGGGGTCCTCGCATTGATAGAGCCTCCCGTGGTCGGAAAGCTGAATGCTGACGAGGTTAATCATCGATCTCTCCCTTCTTAGTCTATGGTTAACCCCGGTTGGCCTCGGCGATGGCAAGCCCCATCGTCTCGTAGACCAGCTGGGGATTAAGGTTCCTTTTCAGGCGGCTTCGGGCGACCTGGACGGCTTCGAACATGGCTTGGGCTGCCGCCGGCCGACGGGCCGCAGGAAGCGCCGAGTACCGGTCTGCCAGATCGGCGTGGATCAGTCGGTCGAGCTGGCCGGCCTGGGTCAATATAATGTCGCGGGCCAGGCTGAGGAGAGCCGAGCTCAACTCCAGGCCTTCTGCCTTGGGGCTGGAGCGGTCACGGCGCATCTCCTCGACGCTTTTTCGGCTCCAGGCCAGCACCGACCCAGGGCCGTCGGCGGCTGCGGCCAAAAACTGCCACGCCCGCTCCCGCATGGCCTTGAGCTCGCCCACCTCGGCCTCCAGCGCCTGGCCGACGCGCCCGGCCGCCAGGGCTGCGGTCAGCCTAGCGGCCTCGGCCGTAAGCCCCCGTCGCTCCACCAAGAAGGAGGCCAGCTCCTCCGGAGGCAGCGGGGTGAAGCTGACCTGCTCGCAGCGAGATACCACAGTCGAAGGCAGCAGGGAAGCGGTCGGGGTCACCAGCACCACGACCGTCTCACCGGGTGGCTCCTCCAGTGTCTTTAGCAGGGCGTTGGACGCCTCCAGCGTCAGCCGCTCTGCCTGCGGAACTATGGCCACGGCCCGTTGCGCCTCCGCGGGCCGATAGGCGAGGGCGCCTTGAAGGGCCCGGACTTGGTCGATCTTCACCTCTTGGCCATCGGGCTCCACCACGTGGACGTCGGGGTGGCCTCCGGCGGCCAGCCTTCGGCAGCTAGAACACGTCCCGCAGCCCTCGCCCGGCTCCTCTGGGCATGTCAGCGCCGCGGCGAAGGCCCGCGCCACGGTGGCTTTGCCGACGCCGGTGGGACCGACGAATAGGTAAGCGTGGGCCACGCGTTCAACGGCCAGCGAGCGGCGGAGCCGCTCCAGGACGCGGGCGTGGCCGACGATACTGTGGAACGTCACGGTGAGACTCCTACGGAGACCAGCACGGGGGCCAGGGCCTCGAGGCAGGCTCGCACCACATCATCCACCGGTAGGGAGGCGTCAACGATGGTAAACCGCTCCGGGTTGGCCTCGGCAAGCGCTCTATAGCCTTCGTGCACACGGCTGTGGAAGGCGATAGTCTCTTCATCGAGGCGGGCCTCATGGCGGCCCTCGTCCTGGGAGGTCCTCCGACGGCGCAGGCGCTGAAGCCCTTCCTCTACGGGGAGGTCCAGCAGTAGGGTCATGTCGGGAACCAGTCCGCCGGCTGCCACGTCGCAGAGCCGCTCCAGCCAGGTCCGGTCGAGACCGCGACCGCTGCCCTGGTAGACGAGCGTTGAGTCCGTAAACCGGTCGCACAGCACGAGTTTGCCCGCCTCCAGGGCCGGCTGAATTACCTCGGCTACGTGCTGGGCCCGGTCGGCGGCGTAGAGCAGCGCCTCGCACATGGGGCTCATGCCGGCTGATTCCACATCCAGGAGAACCGCCCGAATGCCCCCCCCTATGGCGGTCCCGCCAGGCTCGCGGGTCATCGTCACAGGGTAGCCTTGGGCCGCCAGGGCCTCTCCCAATCTGCCCAAGACCGTGCTCTTGCCGCTTCCATCAACACCTTCAAGTGTGACAAACTGCCCCGACACACAGCCTCCGGGCATGAGCCAATCCTCTCTTTCAGAAAGTGTAGCACATAGCTAATCCGACACCAAGGGATTTCGCCCGTTCGACGAGGCGGGATTTTTCGTTGACTAGACTGGTATGACTTCTCTAGAATGACGGTAAGAGGGATGTGGGGATGCGCGCCCCTACCGAGAAGTGCAGTTCTTGCCCGAACAAATCCCTCAGCAAGGGGAGTCAAGATGACGGAGCTTCGCAGAGACCCTATTATAGATCGGTGGGTAATCATCGCCACCGAACGTGGCAAGCGGCCGAGCGACTTCTCCGCCCCGGAGCCTCCGAAAGCGGGCGGGTTTTGCCCTTTTTGCTACGGCAACGAAGACAAGACCCCGCCTGAAGTGCTGGCTTATCGTCCGTCCGACAC
This sequence comes from Nitrospinota bacterium, assembly GCA_022562795.1. Taxonomy (GTDB): domain Bacteria; phylum JADFOP01; class JADFOP01; order JADFOP01; family JADFOP01; genus JADFOP01. Next base: position 30,031 of record JADFOP010000012.1, on the reverse strand, counting down.
CTCTCCCGACACTGAAGGCTGGCGCGTTAGGGTGGTGCCAAATAAATTTCCGGCCCTCATGGTTGAAGGCGACCTGGGCCGGGTCGGAGAAGGGATGTACGATATGATGAGGGGCATTGGGGCTCACGAGGTTATCGTAGAAACCCCCGACCACGGTTCCGTTTGGTCCACTATTTCGCAGGCCAACATGGAGGAGGTGCTCCAGTCCTTCCAGGAGCGCATTGAGGACCTGAAGCGCGACGAGCGGTTCAAGTACATCCTCATATTCAAGAACCACGGAGACGCCGCCGGTGCGAGCCTGGAACATCCCCACACCCAGCTCATCGCCCTTCCCATCGTCCCGAAGCGGGTGGCCGAGGAAATGGACGGCGCCAAGGCGCACTTCGCCAACAAAGAGCGGTGCATCTTTTGCGACATCATCCATCAGGAACAGATGGGCAAGAGACGCGTCATTACCGAAAACGAGAACTTTATTGCTATCGCCCCGTTCGCCAGCAGGTTTCCCTTCGAGACGTGGGTGCTGCCAAAGGTCCACATCTCCCACTACGAGGACACCGAGAAGGTGGGCTTCGATTATCTGGCGAGTCTCCTTAGGGACATCATGCGGCGGCTAGATGCCGTGCTTGATAATCCGCCGTATAACCTGATTATCCACACCTCGCCCGTGACCGGGTTCAACCTGGAGTACTACCACTGGCACATCGAAATCATCCCCAAGCTGACCAAGGTCGCCGGATTCGAATGGGGCACAGGGTTCTACATCAACCCGACCCCTCCTGAGGAGGCCGCCGAATATCTTCGGGAGGCGAACGATTGAGTTGCGGAGCGCCGCCCCCGGCGAGGGTGGCGCACATGTCCGCGTTGCCCCGTCTCCGAGGCGGGAAAGGTGCCTGAGCGATGAATGAACCCCTTAAGATATGTATCGCCGCCAGCGAAGTTGCCCCCTTCGCTAAGACCGGGGGCCTTGCAGATGTAGCCGGCGCCCTGCCCAAGGCCCTGCGGGCGCTGGGCCACCGTGTCGCGGTTATCATGCCCCGCTATCAGATGGTCGATGTGGAGCGCCACGGTCTTCGCCGGCTCGGCGTAAGCATCGAGGTGCCCATCGCCGGGCGGATCGAGAAGGCCGAACTGCTCGAAGGCGCCCTCGACGGAGGGGTGCCTGTCTACTTCATCGAGAAGCCCTCCTACTACGACCGTCCCGCACTCTACGGCACTCCAGAGGGCGACTATCACGATAACGCGGAGCGGTTCATCTTTTTTTCCAGGGGGGTGCTGGAAGCCATCAAAGCCCTCGACCTCGGGCCTCAGGTGCTCCACTGTAACGACTGGCAGACTGGCCTTGCCCCGGTGTATCTGAAAACCCTCTACCGGGAGGATTCGGCGCTGGCAGGGCTGGCCACGGTCTTTTCCGTCCACAATCTTGGCTACCAGGGCCTCTTCTGGCATCTGGATATGCCCATGACGGGCCTCGGCTGGGAGCTCTTTACCATTGACGGGCTGGAGTTCTACGGCAAGCTCAACTTCCTCAAGGGAGGGTTGATATTCGCCGACGTCTTGAGCACCGTGAGCGAGACCTACGCCAAGGAGATTCAGACTGAAGAGTTCGGCCACCGCCTTGACGGAGTGTTGCGCCACCGCTCCGCTGACCTATACGGCATCGTCAACGGCATCGACTACGAAGTCTGGAATCCGGCGACCGACTTACACCTTGGGGCCAACTATACGCCCGACGATCTGGCGGGCAAAGCGGCATGCAAAAAGGCCCTTCAGAAAGAAATGGGGCTCCCCGCCAGGGCGGACACTCCGCTTGTCGGGATCGTCTCGCGCCTAGCCGCCCAAAAGGGGTTGGACCTGATAGTCGAGGCGATGGGACGGCTCATGGCCCTTGGCCTCCAGCTCGTCATCCTCGGAAGCGGCGAGGCCGTCTACCACGAAGCCCTTCAGGAAGCGGCCGAGCGCTACCCAAAAAAGCTTGGGCTCATGCTGGGATTCGACGAGGGGCTCGCCCACCGGATTGAGGCGGGCGCCGATATGTTCCTCATGCCGTCACGCTACGAGCCCTGTGGGCTCAACCAACTCTACTCGCTCAAGTACGGCACCATACCCGTAGTCCGGGCCACGGGGGGCCTGGAGGACACTATCGTCGACTACAGCGAGGAGCGGGGCGAGGGCACGGGCTTTAAGTTTCGCTCATACGTCGCAGAAGAGATGGTGGAGGCGGTCGCCAGAGCCTGCCGCCTCTACTCGGATCAGAAAGCCTGGGGGCGCATCGTCAATGAAGCAATGGCCCAGGATTTCTCCTGGGGCGCTTCGGCTCGGGCCTACGACGCTCTCTACAGGCGAGCGATTGCGTCGGCTGCGGCGGCCCGATGAGGGAGATCTACCGGTGATAACCGAGAGGGCGGAACTGGAGATTGTCGGCGAGGTGGCGAAGATCGCCAACTCCACGATGGACCTCCAGGAGCGTCTCGACGGCATCGTTGAGATGCTGGGCGGGCGGTTTCAAGCCGACGTGTGCGCCATCGTGCTCCTGGACGAGGAGACCGATGACTTGGTGCTGCAAGCCACCACGGGTCTCAACCCCGAGGCGGTCGGGCGGGTCCGCCTGAAACAGGGGGTAGGCATCACGGGCACCGTGGTAGCCACCAAGCAGCCCATCGCTCTTAGGGACGCCTCTAAGGACCCGCGCTTCTTCTACGTTCCCGAGACGGGTGAGGAACGATATAAGTCCATGCTCTGTGTGCCCATAATCGATGAGGAGAAGGCCATAGGGTGCATCTACCTCCAGGCCGTCGAGGAGCGAGATTACGGCCCAGGGGATGTGGAGTTCTTCCAGACCGTTGCCCACCAAATCTCCAGCGTAATCCGCCACGCCCAGCTCTACCAGCGGGCCCGCCAGCGCTTAAGCCAACTGACGGCCCTCTACGAGGTGGGCCAGGCCCTCTCGTCGACCCTCGACTTGAGCGAGGTATTGAACCTCATTGCCAAGAGCAGCTCGGACCTGACCAGGGCGACGGCCAGCGTCCTTCGGCTCGTCGACTTCGACCGCAACGAGCTCCTCGTCAATGCCGCCTACGGCCTGCCACAGCCGCTTGGGGAGATTGCCCCGCTCAAGCTCGGCGAGGGGATTTCCGGCAAAGTCGTGGCCACCGCCACGCCGATGAGGGTAGACGACTTGCCCCACGAGCCTCGGTATTCCGGCGTACTCGGGCGCGAGCTCCAGACCCTGCTATGCGTCCCGATCATCAGCAAGGGACGGGCCATAGGGGCCCTCACGGTGTTCGGCAAGCGCGACGCCGAGACAGACCGCTTGATCCCCTTCAGCGCCGCGGACAAGCGTCTGCTCTCCACCTTCGCCAGCCATGCAGCCACGGCCATCGAGAACGCCTTCATCTACGAGCGGCTGGAGTGGTTGGCCCGCGAGAAACTTATAAAGATTAGGGAGCTCTCCATCCTCTACGAAATCTCCAACGCCATGCGGACCACCATGAGCCTGGATAAGCTCTTGCAGATTATATTATCCTGCGTGACCCTGGGCGATGGTTTCGGGTTCAACCGAGCGATGGTTCTCATGGTGGACGAGGCGGCCGGCGCCCTGGTGGGGACGAGAGGGGTGGGGCCCGATAGCGCTCAGGAGGCGGGCGAGATCTGGAGCCGCCTGGCCCAGGAGCGCCGAAGCCTCTTTGAGTGGGTCACGGCCGCAGACGGCCAGCTGGTGGGCCGGGAGAGCCGCTTCGACAGGATGGCAAGGAGCCTCAACATGCCCCTGGACCGGGCCGATGAGATATTGAGTCTCACGGTTCGTGAAAGGAAGGCCTTCAACATCACCGACGCCCAGGCCGACCCAAGGGTGGACGAGAAGTTTCTGAAGGCCTTGGGGGCCGATGCCTTCGCCACCGTTCCGCTGATGGCCACCGACAAGGTCACCGGGGTCATCGTAGTCGATAACCTCTTTAACCAAAGGCCCATTACAGACGAGGACCTCAACTTCCTCTCCCGCTTCGCCAACCACGCGGGGCTTGCCATTGAAAACCTTGTGCTCTTCCAAAAGCTCAAGGAGCTGACCGGCGAGCTCGGTGCCGTCCAAAGCCGCCTCATCGAGAGCGAGCGGATGGCGACCCTGGGCGAGGTGACGGCCGCCCTGGCCCACGAGATCCGAAACCCGCTGGCCACCATCGGGGGCTTCGCCCGACGCCTCCACCGCAAGCTCGATGAGGACTTTCCATACAAGAACTACGCTTCCATCGTCATTCGGGAGGTGGACCGCCTGGAGGCGCTCCTAGGCGACGTCCTGTCCTACTCCAAGCAGGTGCCGCCGTCGCTGGAGCCCTGCCGCATCAACGCCCTTGTGAGCGACATGGTCGACATTTACCGGGAGGACTTTCAGGACAAGCAGATTGCCCTCGATGTCAATCTCTCCTCGACCCTTCCCTCCATCGAGGCCGATTCCCAGCAGCTCAAGCAGGTCTTCGTCAACCTCTTCGCCAACGCCATGCAGGCCATGCCCGGTGGCGGCACGTTGACGGTGATTACCGAGCCGTGGCCGACGGCCGACGGCGAGGGGGTGGCTATCACCATAAGCGACACCGGTGGCGGGGTTCCCCAGGAGGTTCTAGAGAATATCTTCAATCCCTTCTTCACCACCAAGCGGGAGGGAACGGGCCTCGGACTGGCTCTCTCAAAGCGGCTAATCGGGGGCCACGGCGGGGCGATTGAGGTCATCAACCGCGAGGGCGAGGGGGTGACGTTCATATTGCGCCTCCCCCCGAAAGGGCGCTGAGGCAGGCTACGCGGCTCGGAGGCAGCGACGTCATGAAACGGATTCTGGTCATCGACGACGAAGAGAACATCCGCTTGCTTTACAAGGAGGAGCTCGCCGATGAGGGCTACGAGGTGTCTGTTGCGGCCTCGGCAGAGGAAGCGCTGGTGAAGATTGAAGCCGAAAGGCCCGACCTCATCACCCTGGACATCCGGATGCCTGGGGTCGACGGCATCGAGTTCCTTAGGCTCCTGAGGGAGAGAGACCGGGATTTGCCGGTCATAATCGTCACCGCCTACGGCGAATACAAGCAGGATTTCAGCGTTTGGGCCTCCGATGCCTACGTGGTTAAGTCGGCGGACCTCGACGAGCTAAAGGCAATGGTGCGAAAGGTCCTTTTGCCCACCTGATGTCTGGAGCGTGGGACAGGAGCGAACCGACGCCCATTAGCTTGGCGGGTGGAGGAGGACGAAAGCTATGCACCTGGGCATTCTGACCGGCGGGGGCGATTGTCCCGGCCTTAACGCGGTCATCCGGGCCGTCGTTAGGAGAGCGGGCAAGCTCGGCCATTCAGTGCTCGGCATCAAGCAGGGCTGGGCCGGCCTAATCGAGGGCGAAGCTTCGCCCCTGACCGACTACTCGGTGAGCGGCATTCTCCCCAAAGGGGGGACCATCCTGGGGACCTCCCGGACCAACCCTTTTAGAAGCGACGAGTCTATCCAACGGCTCGAGGAGAACTGGCGGAAATTCGGTCTCGACGGCATAATCGCCGTCGGCGGCGACGACACACTGGGGGTGGCCGCGAAGCTCAACGATAGGGGCTTAGGGGTGGTCGGGGTGCCCAAGACCATCGACAACGACATCGGGGCCACCGAGGCGACTTTCGGCTTCGATACGGCCTGTCAGATCGTGTGCGAGGCTATAGACCGGCTCCATACCACCGCAGAGGCCCACCATCGGGTCATGGTGGTCGAGGTCATGGGCCGCCACGCCGGGTGGATTGCCACCGTGGGGGGTCTTGCGGGTGGGGCCGACTGCATCCTCATCCCCGAGCGGCCATTCGACATGGAGGAGGTCTGCGACATCCTTCTAAGGCGCAAGGAGAGGGGCAGGAGCTTCTCTATCGTAGTGGTGGCAGAGGGAGTGAAGCCGAAAGAGGGCAGTGAATTCGTGACCCAGGACAGCCGTGTTGATGAGTTCGGCCACGTCCGCCTGGGGGGCATCTCAAACGTAATCGCTTCCGAGATCGAACGGCGAACGGGCATCGAGACCAGGGTGACCATCCTGGGCCATATTCAAAGAGGTGGAACGCCGACGGCCTTCGACCGGGTTTTGGCGACCCGCTTCGGGCTGAAGGCGGTGGAGCTGGCAGAGGAGGGCAAGTGGGGAATGATGGTAGCCCTCCAGTGCGGCCAGATCGTCCCTGTGCCTTTGGTCGAGGCCCTCCGGGAGAAAAAGCAGGTAGACCCCGACTTCTTCGCCTCCGCCGAGGTCTTCTTTGGGTAGAGGAAATAAGAGATGAGAGCGCCGATATGGAGAGTTCATTGGAGCGGCGCAAAGACCTGATGAGTTTTTGGAAATAATATCGATAAGGGGGATTTAGGCTGATATTTCAGCCATTTGCGAGAAGCGCCGTTTAGGAGAACAAAATACCGGGGACCGGGGTCTAATTAAGTAAAGTAATGATATTATGCCCGCCACCTGGTGGTCTTGTTGATGGGTGAAAAATCCCTTCTTCCTCCTCAGGCCACTCAGCGCGGCGGGCATTTTTTTGTTGGTGCTAAGCATTGACGGTTGTCCGCCTAAAAAGGTGTCGGGGTCAGGGGCGACCCCGACTACCCATATATAAACCCTCTCCGTACACACGTCCCGCCCTTCAAACCCACGGACAGGGATAAACCCTGTCCCTACACAGCCACAAGATCATGTAGGGACAGCCTTTAGGCTGTCCGGCCTTTCGGGCAGCGATCTGCCCTTCATGCCCACGGACAGGGAGTCGCAAGCGACCTTTGGTCGGCCCTTTCCCTACATATCTTCCAGGCTATGAGGAACGGCCCTCCTTAAAAAGGGGAGCTTTTGTTGGCCGTTCAATGCTGCTATAGTAAAGGCCTGTCTATGCCGCCGAGGCACGGACGGTGAGGAGAGGAGCGCTTTTCAATGCGGCAGGTGAAAATCATCGTTGAGAAACATCCGGACGGGTATGTGGCCTACCCCCTGGGGCTCAAGGGGGTAATCGTCGGACAGGGCGATAGCTACGAAGACGCCCTGGCCGATGTGAAATCGGCCATCAACTTTCACGTAGAGTCATTTGGAAAAGAGGTGCTGGAAGAGGCCCCGCACGTGCTGGACGCCTTCGTCGCCGAAGCAGGCGTTGAGGATTGATGACCAAGTTCCCCGCCGACGCCCCCAACCGGCGAGTGGTCAAAGCATTCGAGAGACTGGGGTTCTAGATCGTTCGAAAGCGGGAACACATCTCCATGGTCCGCCAGAACCCTGATGGAACATCGACCCCCCTAACCATGCCGAATCATCCAAGGATCAAGACTTCGACCTTGAGGACCATCTGCACCCAGGCGGGAATTCCGAGAGAAGATTTTTTAAGGGCCTATCAAGAGACCTAAGTCATCCCTTGGCCTCGCCAAGTCGTGTTGGGGTTCCGCCTGAGGTCCGCCTGAGGCTTAGCCGCTGGCCGTTCTACCCCTTCCTCAGCAGCGCGAGGAGCTCGTCCCGGGAGAGCCCACACTGCTTCAGGATGGCGAGGCAGCGTTCCTCTGGCCAACTCGTCATGGAGGGGTACTACCGTCTTATAGTCCCTCTTCTGGAGACTGACGTGGCTGCCCTTCTGCCGGACGACTTGGAATCCCGCTTTTTGGAGGGCGGCAATGAGCGCATTGCCAGAAAGGACGGGGAGTTTAGTCACTCACAGGAACCTCAAGGGGGTAGAACAACACCTCGCCCGTCGTCTCTGGCAGGTCTTCGGTCCCGAAACTTTCTAGGTAGAGCTCGACGGCTTCCTTGAGGTTGGCCTGAGCATCCTCGATGGTCTTTCCCTGGCTCACGGTGCCCAGTTCCACACACCGGGCGACGTACCAGCCATCTTCCTTCGTGATGACCGCCGTAAACCGCTTCACGATCATGGTCCCTCGTCAGTCCGCGCCAAAGCATAAATATACCACACCGCGAGGGCCGGGGGAATGGATGGGGCTCCTGATAGACGAGGTTGATGCTTTAATCCCAACCCGGTCGATTGTTTAAGGGGCCTGCGCTCCGCCTGAGGCGGGCTGTCCTTACTCATGATTCCCCACAAAATCACCGGGTTCTTGTTGTGTAGGGACGCCCCTTGTGGGTGTCCGGCCTTTAGGGTAGCGATCTGCCCTTCATACCCACGGACAGGGACGAGCCCTGTCCCTACACTGGTTGTGTCGGGGTCCGGGGCGACCCCGACTACCCGGGGATCCGGACAGGGATGAACCCTGTCCCTACATAACAAGAGAACGGACAATACATTGGCCTAATCCTGTGCAGGGACGCCCCTTGTGGGTGTCCGCAGACTCGTCCTCCTAGCCCACGGACAGGGAGTCGCAAGCGACCTTTGGTCGGCCCTGTCCCTACATCAAGCAAAAAAATCGCTCTCAATTCGGGAAGTACGGGAAGTACGGGAAGTGCGTGACGACATGCCCGCCTGTTTTTTGATATTTAAAAATGTAGTCCGCCTGAGGCGGATTTAGGCTGTCCGGGTTTTCTTTGCGGACAGGGTAAACCCTGTCCCTACAGGGTTTGTTGGTGTCGAGGTGCTGCAGGCAGCGGGGCAAGCCCCCAAGGGGGCTGGGTCGCAAGAGACCTTTGGTCGGCCCGACTACCCGGGGTTTGGTGGTGTCGGGGTCAGGGGCGACCCCGACTACCCGTTCATTTATTAGGAAGTACGGGAAGTGCGTGACGACAGGCCCCCTTTACCCTTCGCCGGCGCGATGGGCCACCGCACCGTCTATCGTAACGAGAGCTACATCCTCACCCGTCGCCTCGCCCACCACCCACGAGACCGGCTCTTTGATATCGCCAGCCGGCAGCCGGAGCGCCACAAGATCGGCGGCCTTTCCGGCCTCGAGGCTTCCGCAGCGCCCGCTCAACCCCAGGGCCTCGGCGGCCCAGTCGGTCGCCATGTGGAGCACCGTTTCTGGGGCGAGCTCTGGGTGGGAGGCGGCGCAGAGGGTCATTTCGCTCAACAGGTCGAGGCGGTCGTTGCTTGCGAGGCTGTCGGTCCCCAGAGCGCAGAGCAGCCCGGCCTCCAGCATCAACGGGAGGGGATGGCGGGAGGGCCGGCCGAACCACGCGTTGCTTGCCGGGCACAGCACCACCGGGGCCCCGGCGGCCGCGAGGCGCCCGATGTCCTCATCGTCTGTAACGGTGTTGCAGTGGACGGCCAGAGCTCCAGCCAGGACCCCCAGGCTCTCGAGGTATTCCACGGGCGAGCAGCCGGGGATGGGAAAATCCCCGTACCAGAGGCCGAACCGCGCGAGCAGGTCTCTAAGGGGCCCCCGGCCCTCCCGGACGAAGAGCTCCTCCTCCGGGGTCTCTGCCAGGTGGACTGCCAGTGGCAGGCCCCGGGTGCGGGCGAGCCCAGCCGCCCCTCGGTAGAGCGCCGGCGAGGTGGAGTATGGGGCGTGGGGGGTTATCCCCACGTGGAGGGGGGACTCGGGCCGGGCGGCCAGCCGCTCCAGAGTTCCGACGGCCGCATCCAGCGCCCTTTGCTCGTGGTCGGGGTGGAATCCCAAAACCTCGACGAAGACCACCCCCTTGAGGCCTGAGTCGGCAATGATTGGGTGGGAGATGCCGCTTCGGGAGATGTCGCCTACGGCGGTCGTCCCGTTGGCGGTAAGCTCGGCGAGACCCGACCGGGCGGCGTCGGCTAATGTCGCCTCGTCGGCTTCTCGGAGCTCCCCGACCAGGGCCTCGATCCAGCCGTCGAACGGGAGGGAGGGGCTTATGCGGCCTTTGAGGAAGGAGAGCTCCAGGTGGGTGTGGGCGTTCACCAGGCCCGGCAGCAGGAGGTGGCCTGACAAGTCGCGGACCTCGTCTACGCCGGCCCTTCTTAGGGCCTGGGCCCGGCCCACCTCGACGATCCGGGGCCCCTCCACCAGCACCCCGCCCTCCGGGATGGGGGGCGAGGCGACGGGCACCACCCAGTCGGCGGCGAAGAGCGTCCGGCTGAGGGGCGCCTCAGAAATGGGATTTGTCCCGGATTTTCCGCCATTTTCCGCCATTTTCCGAATACCGCGCCTCAGACGGACGAAAGCCCAGACCCGCCCGTCGGGCCTGGGCTCTTGCTATGGATGGTTACTGGATCGCCGTTGTTAACGCTGCTGCTGGCTCCTAAGCCGCTCGATCTCTAGCTCAAGCTCCAGGTTCCTCTGGCGGAGGCGCTCCATCTCAAGCGCTTCCGGCGTCGGGCCTCCCTGAGGAATGGGTTGCCCGTATCCCTGCTGACCGCCGTAGCCAGGCTGGCCCGCGTAACCTTGCTGCTGGTAGACAGGTTGCTCGGCCTGCTGCCGGGCGGCGGCGTCTTTCTGGGCTCCTAAGGTACCGCCCAACAGGGCTCCCGCCCCGGCGCCGATGGCGAGTCCCTCGAGGGGGCGTCGCTTGCCCTTGTGCTTCGTAAGGGCGCCTACTCCCGCTCCCACGAGGCCGCCGAGGGCGGCGCCACCGAGAGCCCCCTTAACTGTCTCCTCCCCGGCGGAAGCCTGTGGGGCCACCGTCGGGAGGGGCGCAGCCAGCAGAGCTAAGACGGCTACGATGATAATTCCGTATCGCACGATGGTTACCTCCTATTATTTTTAACTTGGCACTAACCTACGCTTAATTTTAATATACTTTAGAACCCTTCACCCATCAAGGGAAAATCAAGTTTAGGGGGTTGCAATTATAAGCCTTGACCCCATTGGAGAGACCCCACCAGTGTGGAGGAGGTCCAACCTATGGATTCTTAGGGGGGATGAGGCTGAAGTAGACCTCGTCGGTCCGTTTGGAGTAGGAGTGCTTGTGGCGAATCTGAAACCCGCGGGCCCAGTAGTTGTAGATGTCGAGCTTGAGATCGATGATGGGTAGGTCCTGGGACTCAACCTTATCGGCCCGGCCGAGGAGTCGGCGGCGGACCGACGGCTCCAGCACCTCCTGGTCAACCAGGAGCTTGCTCTCACCGACCAGGTACTTGCCCATGGCCGGATAGAGGATGATGGAGGCCAGCCGCCCGTCGTTATTGAACTTCAGCCGAAGGAGGGCTCCCCCCACGGCCTCGGAGCTCAAGCGGTCGTAGACGTAGATTATGTCGGAAAATTTCTTCTCGGTCAGCAGATAGCCGTTGTAATAGCCCCACAGCAGATCCTTCTCGCCGAGGCGCTTGAGGACGGCCTCCCTCTTCATCCTCAACCTAATCCCGAATACCGCGCAATGGGAACTGGTGAGCGTCGGGCTTTGGGTTATATCGACGACGGTGAGCTCGGCAACACCCCCCTTGGCGGCTGAGGCCGGAAGAACGGGGGCGACCGCCAGGAGGACAGCTGCCGCCAGGGGAGCGAGGGAGCGCAGACCCATCAGGGCCTCCCTCACTCCAGAAGCTCGTAGAAGGTGGTGCGCCGCTTGGGGGTGAAGCCCAGCTCGGAAATCAGCTCCCGAATCCGCTCCTCGCTTACGTAATGGTAGGTTCCGGCGGCGCTGACGACGTTTTCCTCCATCATGGTGCCGCCGAAGTCGTTGGCCCCGAAGAGCAGAGACAGCTGGCCGATTTTCTCGCCCTGGGTGACCCAGGAGGTCTGGACGTTTTCGATGTTATCGAGGAAGAGCCTCCCGACCGCCTGGGTCTTCAGGTACTCGTGGCTGGTGGTCCGCCGGTAGTTGAGTTTCTTTCCCAAGGGGGTGTTGTCGGGCTGGAAGGTCCAGCAGATGAATGCGGTGAAGCCTCCGGTTCGGTCCTGCAGCTCACGGAGGGCCTCGAGGTGCTCAACCCGGTCGGCCAGCGTCTCGACGTGGCCGAACATCATGGTGGCCGTGGTCCGAAGCCCCTCTTCGTGGGCCGTCTCCATGACCTCTAGCCACTGGGCCGCAGAGCCCTTGCCCCGGCTTATCCGGTCGCGGACCTCCTCAACGAGAATCTCCGCCCCGCCGCCGGGAATGGAGCCCAGACCCGCGGCCTTAAGGCGGCGTATGACCTCCCGCAGAGAGATGCCCTCGAGGTCGACGAAGTTGATGATCTCCGGCGGGCTGAATGTGTGGAGGTTGACCTCGGGGTAGCGGGCCTTGAGGTCGGCCAGCAGCTCCTCGTAGAAGGAAAGAGACAGGTCGGGGTGAAGCCCACCCTGCATGAGCACCTGGCGGCCGCCGAGGCTCGCCAGCTCATCCATCTTTTCGTAGATTTCCTGGCGGGTCAGTTCGTAGGCTTCATCGTGGCCGCGTGTGCGGTAAAAGGCGCAGAAGGTGCAAACGGCGCTGCAGACGTTTGAGTAGTTGATGTTACGGTCCACTATGTAGGTGACGGCGCCTTCGGGGTGGCGGCGGAGGGCGACCTCCTGGGCCGCGCGGCCTATCGCCAACAACTCCTCCGACTCAAGAAGACGCAGAGCATCGTCGCTCGTAAGCCGTTGGCCCTCAAGGGCATTGTCCAGGATCGTCCTGACGTTTGCCTCACTCATACCAGCGTAGCTCCACCGGGCCCTCCAGCAGGCCTAGCTCCTCGCCGAGGGCCAAGAAGGTCTCCAGGCCGGCGACCTCCCTGGGGGTCAGATCGTAGATAATTTTATCTCGCAGATAGGCCAGGGCCTCGTCAGTGGCTAGGCCGATGGGTGGGCCCTCGCTCTCGGCGATGGCTTCCAGCTGTGCGAGCCCGGCCTCTTTGGCCTCGGCAAGGAGCGAGGCGGCTCGACCTAACTCTACTCCTCGCCGCACTGCGTAGACGGCGTGGACGAAGGGCTTGCGGGTGAGAGCATACCACTGCCTGCCCAGGTCTTCAACCTGGTAGCCCTGTGTGGCCAGGCGGGACGCGCCGAACGCCGTGTTGCCGATGACGAGCGCAGCTTCGCAAGAGCCGAGCATCGCCTCCAGGTCGTCGGCCATGGGTACGAGCTCGGGCAGGTGCCCGAAACGCTTCCGAAAGAGAATTTCGATCATTACGATGCTCGTTCGGCTCTTGGTGTCCACCGCCAGGCGGCGGACTTCCTTGAGGGGCCTATGGGAGACAACGACAACGGTGCCTACGGCCCCATTGGAGGCGATCGCCGGCCCCCGCATAACGCGCCAATCGGGGTGACGGGCGACCTCCACCGATGGGACCATGGCGACATCAAGGCGGCCGGCCGAGAGACTGTCGGCCAGCCGGGCCGGTGTGTCGAACACCACCTCGAAAGGATGCTCCATCTGGCCCTTGATGAGGGGCCACACGAGGGGCATGGCGTTCAAGAACGAGTGAATCCCGAGCCGGGGCCGCGGCTGCGTCACGCTGAGAGTTCCTCTTTAGTGGCGTTGGACGACGTTGTAGACGGTGTCGCGCTCGACGGGCTCGCGCCCGGCGGCGCGGATGAGGCTCACGAGCTCGTCCAGGGGGACCTCCTGGGGGGAGTCGGCTCCCGCATCGTGGAAAATCTTCTCTTCCACCACAGTGCCGTCCAGGTCGTCGGCCCCGAAGGCGAGAGCCACTTGGGCCGTTTTAATCCCCAGCATTATCCAGTAGGCCTTGATGTGTGGAATGTTGTCGAGCAGCAGCCGGGAAACGGCTATGAGCCGGAGGTCCTCCACACCGCTGGCCTTGGTGATGCGCCTGAGAGCGGTGTTCTCGGGGTGGAATACCAGCGGCACGAACGCCTGGAAGCCGCCCGTCTCGTCCTGGAGCGCGCGAAGCTGAAGGAGGTGGTCGACCCGCTCTTCGTGCGTCTCCACGTGGCCGTAGAGCATCGTGCAGTTGCTTTTTATGCCAAGGCCGTGTGCGATTCGGTGGATCTCAATCCAGCGTTCCCCGGTGCCCTTGTTCCGGCAAATTATCTTGCGCACACGGGGGGCGAAAACCTCAGCCCCACCGCCCGGCATGGAATCCATCCCCGCATTCATGAGACGCTCGATTACCTCGCGCGCCGAGAGACCCGTTATCTCGGTGAAGTAGTCTATCTCCATAGCCGTAAAGGCTTTCAAGTGGAGCTCCGGGCAGGCCCGCTTCATGGCCTCAAGCATCTCTAAGTACCACTCCAGGGAGAGGTCCGGGTGGTGGCCGCCCACGATGTGGATCTCGCGGGCCCCGGCGGCTTCGGCCTCGCGGGCCTTGGCCACAATCTCCTCGATGGAATACTGGTAGGCCCCGGCGGCGCCTGGGGCGCGTCCGAAGGCGCAGAAGCGGCAGTGGGCCTCGCAGATGTTGGTCGGGTTGATATGGCGGTTCTGATTGAAGTGTGTAACGTTGCCGTGGAGGGACTCCCTTACCTGGTTCGCCAGCGCGCCGAGACCCAACAGGTCGGGTGTGCCGAACAGAACGAGGCCGTCTTCGGCCGAGAGCCGCTCGCCTGCGGCCACTTTCTCGGCGATGGGCCCGAGGGCCTCATCGCGCCAGGAAGCTCGCTCACTCATAGGACAATCCTTTCTATACCGGTGGCCGCCAGGAGGGTGAAGCTCACCAACCCGTTGATGTGGAGGAACGCGACGGGCAGCCTCGATAGGTCCTCTGGGCGGACAAGGATATGCTCGTATACCAGCAGCCCAACTGCCACCAGAACCCCTGCAAGGTAGATCCAGCCCAGGCCGGCCGCGAACAGCAGCCCCACCAGCGCCACCACCATAAGGACGTGGAAGGCCCGGGCGGCATGGAGAGCCCCCTTAAGCCCCAGGGCCCTAGGGAGGCTTTGAAGCCCCATAGCGGCGTCATGCTCAACGTCCTGGCAGGCGTATAAGGTGTCGAACCCTGCGACCCAGAAGGCCACGGCCACCCCCAGCAGGAGGGGGGCCAGGGCGATGTCGCCGCGGATGGCGATCCACGCGCCGATGGGGGCGCAGGCAAGCGCCACCCCCAGCCAGAGGTGGCTCCAACGGGTGAAGCGCTTGGTGTAGGAGTAGCCGAGGATGATGGCCAGCACCACCGGCGAGAGCAGGAACGCGAGGCTGTTGAGCATCCATGCGGCCAGCTCAAACAGGGCTATAGAGCAGGCGATGAAGGCTTTGTAGTGGCGTGGGCTGGCCTTGCCCGACGGCAGGGGCCGGCCTTCGGTACGGTCGTGGGCGGCATCGAGAGGGGCGTCAACAAGCCGGTTAAACGCCATCGCGGCGCTTCGGGCGCCCACCACGGCGACCACGATCCAGGTGAGCTCCCACAGGCTCGGAAGCCCGTCAGCCGCCAGGAGCGCCCCCATCAGGGCGAAGGGCATGGCGAAGACGGTGTGTGCGAGCTTTATGTCCTCGAGGATGAGCGGCAAGGCGGGCCGGGACCGCGCCGTCGCCTCACCCAAGTGGGACGATCTCTGCAAGGCCATACTCCTTCCAGCGGGCCGTGACCCTTTCGACCATCTCCTCGGTCATCAAAATCTCCTCGGGCCAGCCCCGTGGGTGGCCCTCCTCCGGCATCTTCCTCGTTGCGTCGATGCCCATCTTGCTGCCGGCGCCGAGGAAGGGGGAGGCGTGGTCAAGGACGTCCACGGGCCCGTCGGCGAAGAAAACGTCGCGGCGGGCGTCTATGTTGCCGGCCGTGTACCAGAGCGCTTCGGTGGGGTTGCGAACGTCGATGTGAGCGTCCACAACAACGATGCACTTGGTCAGCATCATCTGGCCAAGGCCCCAGAGCTGGTGGACCACTTTGCGGGCCTGGTAGGGGTAGCGTTTCTCGATGGAGACGATGGCCAGGTTGTGAAAGCACGCCTCGGGGGGCATATGGAAGTCGACAAGTTCGGGGATCTGCATCTTCAAAATTGGCAAGAACAGACGGAGTGTGGCGAGACCCAGGTAGGCGTCCTCCATGATGGGCTTGCCCACCATGGTGGAGGGGTAGATGGGGTCGCGCCTGCGGGTTATGGCAGTGAGATGAAAGACGGGGTACTGCTCCAGGCCCGTGTAAAACCCCGTGTGGTCGCCGAAGGGCCCCTCTGTGCGGGTCTCGCCCACCTTGACGTAGCCTTCGAGGACGAAGTCGGCGCTGGCGGGCACCTCCAGCTCCACGGTCTTGGCCTTTACCAGCCGCACCTTCTCTTTGCGGAAGTATCCGCCGAAGAGGTACTCATCCATACCGGGCGGGATGGGGGCCGTGGCGGAGTAAGTGAGGGCCGGGTCGCCCCCCAGGGCCACGGCCACCTCGAGCCTATCCAGGCCCATCTGCTCCGCCTCGTGGTAGTGGCGGTTGGCGTCGTGGTGGAGCTGCCAGTGCATGATGGTGGAGCGCTCGTCGAGGACCTGCATCCGGTACATGCCGACGTTGCGCTTGCCGTCGCGGGGGCTTCGGGTGATGACCTGGGGGAAGGTGATGTATCGGCCCCCGTCTTCGGGCCAGCACTTCATGATGGGAAGCTCGTCGAGGGAGGGCTCGGTCTCCACCACCTCCTGGCACGGCCCCGAAGAGACCGTCTCGGGCGCGTAGGAGGCGAGCTTTGCAAGCTTCGGCAGGAGCTTGATCTTGTCGATCCAGCCCTCGGGCACCTCGAACTCAAGCAGGTCCTCGATGTCTTTGGTCACCTCGTCGAGGGATTCGAACCCCAGGGCCCACGCCATCCGCCGCTCGCTCCCGAAGGCGTTAATTATAAGGGGATAGGCTGAGCCCTCCACCTGCTCGAAGAGCAGCGCCGGCCCGCCGGCCTTGACCACCCGGTCGGCGATCTCGGTTATCTCCAGGACGGGGCTCACGGGGGTTTTGATGCGGACCAGCTCGCCGGCTGCATCCAGCCGCTCTACAAAGGCTCTTAGTGAACCGTAGGCCATGGAAGACGGCTCCCTTCTTTTCCTTAACGACTCAAAGCCCGGAACTCCTCATAATACCCCACCCTGAGAGGGGAAGGCAAGGGCGAGGGGAGGCCGGGGCGCCAATTCTTCCCTTTCCTCTAAGTGCTAGGGTCAGCCAAGGGCCCGGCCTCCGGCCTTTAACGGGCCGAGCCGCGGGCGCCTTTCGATGCCCCTTGACGAACGCTGCGCCGGAAAGGTATATTATGAATGTACGCTAGGGGTGTCATTACGTCTGAGAGTCGCTCCAGTCCTCTAGAAGGGCGGAGGACAACCCTTTGAACCTGATCTGGGTAATGCCAGCGCAGGGAAGCGGAAGGCCGGGGTTTTTGGCAATTCACCCGGCACTTAGCGCGCATCACTCGCTTACTCGCCGCGCCGCCTCCCACGATCAGGGAGGCGGCGTTGTTCTTGTGGGCCCGTCGCCCCCCGCTGCCCCTCCCCGTCGCCGGCCGACCCTAGAAGGTCCACCTTGTGCTGATTATTCATCTAAACGGCGAGAGCCATGAAGTGGCCGATGGGACCACTGTGGCCTCGCTCATCGAGGAGCTCGGCATGCGGCCTGAGCTACTGGCCGTGGAGCGCAACCGTGACATTGTTCCCAAGGCGGCCTATGGAGAGGAGAAACTCCGCGATGGGGATGTGGTTGAGATTGTCACCTTTGTAGGAGGCGGCTAATGGTGGAGAACGACCATCTTGAGGTCGCCGGGCGGCGGTTTCGCTCCCGGTTGATCATCGGCAGCGGCAAGTACAAGGACTTCAAACAAAACGCCGAGGTCCTGGAGGCCTCGGGGGCTGAGATAATTACTGTAGCCGTCAGGCGGGTCAACATTCTCGACCGCACGCAGGAGAACCTGCTGGACTACATCGACCTATCCAGGGTGACGGTCCTGCCCAACACGGCCGGCTGCTACACGGCCGAGGAGGCCATCCGGACCTCCAGGCTGGCCCGCGAGGCGGGGATATCCGATCTGGTGAAGCTCGAGGTCATCGGCTGCCGGGATACCCTCTTTCCCGACAACCCCCAGCTGCTTAAAGCAACCGAGGTGCTGGCCAAGGAGGGCTTCGTGGTGATGCCCTACACCAACGACGACCCGGTGGTCTGCCGCCAGCTCGTGGAGGCCGGAGCCGCATGCGTCATGCCCCTGGGGGCGCCCATCGGCAGCGGGCTGGGTGTCCGAAACCCTTACAACATCCGCATCATCCTGGAGCAGGCGACCGTCCCCATCATCGTCGACGCCGGGGTGGGGACCGCCAGCGACGCCTCCATCGCCATGGAGCTCGGGTGCGACGCGGTTCTGATGAACACCGCGATCGCCGGGGCCAGGGACCCCATCGGGATGGCCCGTGCCATGAAGCTCGCCATCGAGAGCGGGCGGCTCGCCTACTTGGCCGGCCGCATACCGCGTAAGCTCTACGCCTCCGCCTCGAGCCCCCTGGAGGGACTCATCGAGTGAGGAAGCTGTCCAGCCAGATCGACCTGATGGTCATCACAGACCGGGCCAAGACCCGGGGCCGGCCGCTCGCCGACGTCGTGGCGAGCGCCCTGGACGGCGGGGCCCGGTGGTTTCAACTTAGAGAGAAGGACATGGCGGCCGGGAAGCTTACGGCTTTGGCAGAGGAGCTTAGGGCGCTGACCGCCGAGCGGGGGGCGCATCTCATCATCAACGACCGGGCGGATGTGGCCCTCGCGGTTGGGGCCGACGGGGTGCATCTACCGGCCAGAGGCCTGCCGCCCGCCATCGCCCGACGGATCGTCGGCGAGGAGATGCTGGTGGGGGTCTCCACCCACTCGCTCGCCGAAGCCAGGCAGGCAGCCGAGGCGGGGGCCGACTACATCTTCTTCGGCCCCCTCTTCTACACCCCCTCCAAGGCCGCCTACGGCCCTCCCGTCGGCCTTGAGGCCCTCCAGGAGGTTGCGGCGGCTCTGGGGACGTCCGTCCCCGTTATCGGCCTCGGGGGGGTGAAGCCGGGCAACGTCGCCGAGGTGCTCGCCCACGGGGCCTGTGGTGTGGCCCTCATCAGCGCCGTCATTGCCGCCGACGACCCGGCTGAGGCGGCTCGAGGGATTCTTAGTGAGATGACCGAGGCCGCCCCGGCCCGCCCGTAAAATAGGAGGCAGGCATCATAAACCCATACTCTCTCCACGTAATCAGGAGGTAACGAGCTATGGCAACCTATAGAAGAGGCGCCCGCGATACCAGCGGGCCAAACGTGACACTCCTCCACCACGCCCGCCAGGGTCTCTTGACCGATGAGATGGTGGCCGTGGCGGAGAAAGAGAACGTGGCCCCGGAGCTAATCCTCGAAGAGCTTGCCCGCGGCCGGCTCATAATCCCCGCCAACATCAACCACACCCGCCTCGAGCCGATGGGAATCGGCATCGCCGTGACGACCAAGATCAACGCCAACATCGGCAACTCGGCCGTAACGAGCGACGCCTCCGGTGAGCTTGAAAAGCTGGATATGATCATCCATTACGGGGCCGATACCTTCATGGACCTCTCAACGGGTGGGGATATTCCTGGCATTCGCCAGGTCCTGATCGACGCATCGCCCGTTCCAATCGGCACCGTTCCGCTGTACGAGGCCGTCACCTACGTGGGGGGGGATGCGCCAAAGATGACGCCGGAGGGCATCCTCGAGGTAATCGAGGCGCATGCCGTCCAGGGGGTGGACTACATGACCGTCCACTGCGGCATCCTCCGCGAGCACCTGCCGCTCGTCAGCGGCCGCATCACGGGCATCGTCTCGCGGGGCGGAAGTCTCATGGCCCACTGGATGGTCGCCCATAAACAGGAAAACCCACTCTATACCCACTTCGACGAGATTCTGAAGATTTTCCAGACCTACGACGTGACCGTCTCGCTTGGCGACTCGCTTCGGCCGGGCTGCCTGGCTGACGCGACCGACGCAGCCCAGCTCGCGGAGCTTCGGGTCCTGGGGGAGCTCGTCCAGCGCTGCTGGGACGCCGATGTGCAGGTCATGGTGGAGGGGCCGGGCCACATCCCGCTCAACGAGATCGAGTACAACGTCAAGATTCAGCAGGAGATCTGCAAGGAGGCGCCCTTTTACGTGCTCGGGCCGCTGGTGACCGACATCGCCCCCGGCTACGACCACATCACCTCGGCCATCGGGGCCGCGACCGCCGCCTACCACGGGGCGGCGTTCCTGTGCTACGTGACTCCGAAGGAGCACCTGGGGCTGCCCAACCCCGAGGACGTCAAGCAGGGTATTATCGCTTACAAGATTGCGGCCCACGCGGGTGACGTGGCCCGCCAACGGCCCGGCGCCCGCGACTGGGATGATGAGCTAAGCCGGGCCCGGTTCGCCTTCGACTGGGAGCGGCAGTTCGAGCTCGCCCTCGATACCGAGACGGCCCGCGCTATGCACGACGAGACCCTTCCCGGCGAGGCCTTCAAGTCGGCCGAGTTCTGCTCGATGTGCGGGCCGAGCTTCTGCTCGATGCGGATCTCCCAGGACATCGGCGCCGGCATCATGCCGGAGGTTAGGGCGAGGGACCGCCGCAAGGAGGAAGTGGCCGAGAGGCTCAAGGCCACCGCGGGGGAGTAGGGATAGAAGGCGGCAGGGTTTAAGATCGAGGGCGGCTGTGGCTTTCACATTCTGTAAGTATACCTACCAGCCCGGTTTTCCGCGATTTTCCGCGATTTTCCGCGATTTGTGTTTTTTTTGTCTCCAAAAGCGCCATAGGCGCCATGGGCCTCTCAAGCCCTACTCCCCGGCTTTTCCTCCTGCTGGGACCTGCTCGACGAAGAGGTGGCCCTGCTCTTCGGGGACGCCCATGTAGATTGTCCGGTGTGGGAAGGGGATCTCGATGCCTTTTTCATCGAAGGCCTTCTTCACCCGCCGGCGAAACTCCCTGGAAACGTCCCACTGCTTAAGGGGCTGGGTCTTGAAAAACATCCGGATGGTGACTTCGCTCTCGCCGAAGTCCTCTACCCCGAGGATGTTCAGGGGCTCCATGATGAGCTCCTTGAAATCCTTGTCTTGTCGGAGCTCTTCCCCCACCTCCTCAAGGACGGCCATCACCTCGTCCACGTCCTCTTTGTAGGCCACGCCGATATCGAGGAGCGCCCGGGACCAGTCCTTGGTGAAGTTGGTCAGGACCTCGAAGTGGCCGTTGGGGATGACGTGGACCCGACCCTGCAGGTCCCTAAGGATGGTGACCCGGAGGTTGACCGCCTCGACCAGCCCCGCCACACCGGCCATGCGCACCACATCGCCCACGCGGTAGTGGTTCTCCATCAGGAGGAAGAACCCGTTTATGACGTCCTTGACCATGTTCTGCGCACCGAAGCCGACGGCGAGACCCACCATCCCCAAACCGGCCAGGATGGGGCCGATCTGGAGGCCGAGCTGGCCGAGGACCATGATGATGGCCACCACCCCGATGGTGACCCGCGCGATGTGCCAGACTATTTGGGTTAAGGTCTTGGCCCTTTTTTCGGCCTCGCCCTTCGCTTCGTCTTTATGGCGGGCCTTGACGATGAAAGGCTCCAGGCGCTCCAGCACGGGCTTCGACAGCCGGGCGAGCCCCCAGGCGCCGATGATGATGATGGCGATCCTGAAGAGAGGAAAAAGGATCCATTCCATTAAGGGTCCTATGAATTCGATTGTCGGCATGGGTGAGTCCTCCATTAGGGGGAAGCTACGAAATGACCCCCTTATCTTGGGGCTTGCCGAATGTTTCTGCTACAAGCCCTCATTTATGGTTTCTAAGTTCGGTGGGACTTAGGCCTCGATCTTGAGGATGCCGACCCGCTCTTTGGCCAAGACCTCAAGAGGAGAAGGCCTTCCGGCCTTCAAGAACGGCAGGCGTGCGCAGCAGCGCGCGAGCAGCCCGACTGGGCTCTGGTAGACGGGCACGCCTCCTGAGGTTGCCTGGCCGGGCCTGTGGGTGTGACCGCAGATGAGGGCTTGGACGGCGGGCCGCGAGGCGATGAGGCCTCCGAGCCTCCGGCTTCCGGCGAAGCCGCAGGCGAAATCGAGCTCCGGCCGGCCCGTGTAATCGAGCAATTCGGCCCCCGGTAGGAAGTGGGTCACGACAACGACCGCCGACGCGCCCTCGGCCTCGAGCCTGGAGAGGTGGTCCTCCAGGGAGGCGAGCTGCCCCTCGAGAATTGCCTTGTCGGTCAGGCAGGCGCTCCGCCGCCTCCAGCCCGGCTCGCCGGGTCGCTTGGGCCAACGGATGCGACGGGCGTCGTTCCACACCAGGCGGCCGAAGCGGCCCCGTAGGTAGGCCCTCCGGGGGATGAGGCCGTCGAGGGCGCGGTTGCGAAGGCTGTAGTCGTACCAGCCCATGGCCCCGGCCAGGCCAACCCCGTTCAGCTTAAATGGCTCGGCCGGCAGGTAGTGCCAGCCGGCGGACTCGCAGAGGGCCGGAAGGAGCGCGTGATACTTCGTGGCGCTGTCGAGCCGGTAGCGGGTGAAGGGCCCGCGGGCCTCCATCCAGAGGTCGTGGTTGCCGGGGACGAAGAGTTTTGGGATGGGCAGAGGCCGGAAGGCCTCAAGGGTCCCGAGCAACCCCGTAGCCCCTCCGCCCACGTCGCCCGCCAGCACGAAGAGGTCTGGCTCGGAAGCCTCGACGGCCTCGACCAGGTGGGGCATAAGAGCGGCGTTGGCCTCGGAGGCGTCCACGTGGAGGTCGGAAGTAAAGGCGATGGTTACCATGGCTCAGGAGGCTACGAGTTATCGAGCATTTATACGGCGGCCGAAGGCCATCGTCAAGGGCCTGCAGCGAAATAACGAGGAGCATCTGTCCGATACGGCATGGTTCGTTGCAGATCGGGCCACATCTCTGACCCATCGTTTAGGCCGGTTGGCAGGGGCGGCGGTGCTCAGAGGACGCAGACCGTCTCCAGGGGGCATTCGTCGCAGCGGCCCGGCGTTCGGCTCGACGGACACCAATCAAGAATGCCGAGTCGGGCCAGAGCGAAATCGTACTTGACCGGATCGGCTGGGTCGAGTCGGCGTAGCCCCGCGGTCACTTCCCTGACCATGGAGAGCCCGATGGAACGAAGCCGGGTGAGGCCGATGGCCCTGGAGATACGGGCCACATGGGTATCGAGCGGGATGAGGAGGCGCGAGGGGGCCACAGCGCTCCAGAGCCCGAGGTCGAGGCCGTCGCCGCCTCTGACCATCCAGCGCAGAAATAGGTTTAGGCGCTTGCAGGCCCCGCCGCCGGCAGGCGATGGGAAAAAGTACGCCGCGCCGTTGGGGCGGCCCGCCTTGGGGGCTTCGCCTCCCAGGGGGCCGGGGTCGAGGGCGCGTGCCCGGGAGGCGAAGGCGGCGAGGCCTTGCTCCACCGTTGGAGTTCCTGGGTCGTCGCCTGCGGCGAAAGCCGCCTCCAAGGAGCCGTGGTCCCTAAGCAGACGGCGCAGCACGACGAGGGTGCGGGCGGCGTCGTGCCTTCTAATCCATCGGTGGACGGTTGCGGGAAGCGACTCTGTGTGGCGGGCGGGGTCGAATCGGAGCACAAACGCATGGGGGTTGGGGCCGAGGACGCCAAGCAGCCGCTCAAGGCTGCCCTGAATGGACCGGACGTTGCCGAAGGCGAGCCCGGCGGCCAGAAACCCCACGACCTCCTGGTCGGCCCTCTCGGCGTAGCGGTGGACGAAGGTAAGGGGGTCGGAATCGAGATAGCGCCGGTCGAAGGTCTGGTAGAGCTCGTCTAAGAAAGGCTTAATAGACGATGGCACAGTGTCACCCCCGCCGAGGCCGGTCCTTTTCGGAGCTGTCCATAAGGATGGTCACGGGGCCGTCGTTGGTCAGCGTCACGTCCATCATCTCCTTAAATAGGCCGGTGGCAACGGGCGCCCCTGTTGAGCGTACCTGATCGACGAAGCGCTCGTAGAGCCTTTCGGCCTCGCCCGGCTCGGCCGCCTCGCCGAAGAAGGGCCGTCGTCCCTTTCGGGTGTCGGCGTAGAGGGTGAACTGGCTGATGACGAGCATCGCCCCGTCCACCTCCTCGAGAGAGCGGTTCATGAAGCCTCCCTCGTCATCAAAGATGCGAAGACCGACTATCTTGCGTGCCAGGTAGTCGGCGTCGGCCTCGGTGTCGCCCTTACCGACACCAAGCAGGACAACGAGGCCCCGCTCGATCTCGC
Organism: Nitrospinota bacterium; assembly: GCA_022562795.1. Lineage (GTDB taxonomy): Bacteria > JADFOP01 > JADFOP01 > JADFOP01 > JADFOP01 > JADFOP01. The sequence goes on along the minus strand of JADFOP010000012.1, from coordinate 6,199 downwards.
CCACAGTGCGGCCTTCCACCTCGACCCGGGCTCCCCGAACCCTCTGGACAACCGCCCGCACGCTCTAGCCTCCTTACCCGCTCGATTCGCTATCGTCGGCCATGCTACCACCCAGGTCTGCAGGGGCGCAAGCGCTTACGGTTGGGGGTGGTCGGCGTCTCGCTGCTGCCACCAGGCCAGGGTGGCCGCCATGCCCTCGGTGAAGCTGAAGCGGGGCTCGTAGCCGAGCTCACGGCGGGCCTTCTCGATGGAGAAGGTGAGCGGTGTGGCCATGAACTTGAGCCGGAAGCGGTTAAGCAGTGGGGCCTCGCGCTTACCCGACATACTGTAGGCGACTTCCATTAATCGGCTGCCCGCTTTGGCTACGCTTAGAGGCACCGTTCGGGTGGGCCGGGCCAGGCCCAGCCCGTCGCATACTGCCTCTACTAGCTGGCGGCGGGTCACCGGCTCGCCGTCGGTGATGAGGTAGACCTGGCCGACCGCCCCGGGACGCTCGGCGGCGCTCAAAATAGCATCCAGGAGGTTCTCGACGTAAACGAGGCTGAAAGGCTGGTGTCCAGGGCCGATGTAGCGGAAGGCCCCTGATTGGAGGGTTGAGATCAAGCGGGGCAAAAGCTGGCGGTCCCGCGGCCCGTAGATGTAAGGGGGGCGGATGATCGAGACGGCGAGTCCACGCTCCTGGTGGTACCGAATGGCCAGCTGCTCGGCCAATACTTTGGTCTGATTGTAGGTATCACCGGTCAGCACCATAGGGGCGGATTCGTCGATGTTCACCTGGGGGTCGAGGCCCAACACCGCCAATGAGCTCAGGTAGACGAAGCGCCGCACCCCGAATGCCAGGGCCGCCTCCATCATGGACTGAAGCCCCCCGACGTTGACCCGGTTAATTTCCTCGGCCTCTGCCCAGTCAGACACGATTGCCGCGCAGTGAAAGACTGTACTGGCGCCATCAGCCGCCCGCAGGCAGTCCTCCTTGATGGCGATGTCGCCCTCGGTCAGCTCCACCCCGATCTTTCGGACGAACGAGTCGTCGGATGTGGGCCTAACCAGGGCTCGCACCCGACATCCGAGCCCTTTCAGTCGCGCGCAGAGCGCGCTACCTACCAAGCCGGTGGCCCCTGTGACGAGGTTGATCTCCTTCGGCCCCATATAGCCGCTCCCGACGAGCCTTTCGATGGACGGCGGCCATCATAGGAACCAGCCTCTGGGGTGTCAAGCACGTGGGGGGCAAAGTCCGCCTCTAAGGGCTTCCCAAGGGCGGCCAAGCGTGTTATAGTTAGTTGCATCCTCCGATCTACGTTGAAATGTTCGGCGAGCGCCTCCCCAAGCTCGACGGGTGGTGGATTTTCTCCGGTCCCAGGCAACAAAGACGGGCAGGAGGGAAGAGATTACTTTTCTTCGGTGAAGGTCGGGACATCGCTCGATGTCAACTGGTGTCCTGGCATCCCTGGAGCGGGCAAAAAATGGGGAGGAGGAGGACAGGCGCGTTGCGAAAAGTTAGAACAGCGATTGTTGGTGTCGGCAACTGTGCGAGTTCCTTGGTCCAGGGGCGGTTTTTCTACGCTGATCCTGATGCGGATATCCCGGGTCTCATAACGAAGGACTTTGGAGGCTACAGGGCGTCCGATATTCGCTACGTCGTTGCCTTTGACGTGGACGAGAGAAAGGTGGGCCTCGATCTCTCGGATGCCATTTTCGCCAAGCCCAACTGCACCTACGTGTTCCAAGAGAAGGTTCCCTTCGTTGACTGTCCGGTCGAGATGGGCTACGTCATTGATAGCATCCCAGAGCACAACGACCAATACGATGTAGATCGCCGGTTCATGCCGCGACCCAACCAGTATGCAGGCGAGGCCGAGGCACGGGAGGCCATTGTTGAGACACTTCGGCGGGCTCGCGTCGACGTGATAATCAACTTCCTCCCGGTAGGGAGCGAAAAGAACACTCATTTCTACGCCGACTGCGCGTTGGAGGCAGGCTGTGGCTTCGTAAACGCCGTTCCGGTCTTCATCTCCCAGACCCATGGTGAGCGCTTCCGTCGGGCGGGTCTGCCGATCCTAGGAGACGACATTAAGTCTCAGGTGGGCGCCACGATCGTCCATCGGGTCCTAACGAAGCTCTTCGAGGACCGCGGCCATCCCGTACGGCGCACTTACCAGCTCAATGTCGGGGGCAACACCGACTTCCTCAATATGCTCGACCGCTCGCGACTCCAGAGCAAAAAAGTCAGCAAAACCGATTCGGTGTTGAGCCAGATGCAAGACTCGATCCTCGGCTATGACGAAGTCCACATCGGACCCAGCGATTATGTGCCCTGGCTGAAGGACAACAAGCTGTGTTTCCTGCGGATTGAAGCGGAGCAGTTCGGCGGGGTTCCGATGGATGTGGAGGTGCGCCTCTCTGTGGAGGATTCGCCCAATTCGGCGGGTGTCGCCTTGGACGCCGTGCGGGCTGCCAAGGTGGCCCTGGACCGGGGTCTGGCCGGACCCATCATCGAGGCCAGCGCCTACCTGTTTAAGACGCCCGTTCAGCAGTTCGATGACGCCATAGCCCGAGACATGCTCAGGCGGTTTGCGGGCGCCCCGCCGCTCTGAGTGCTGGCGTCCGACGAGGTTTTGCCCGGCCGGCTAGAGATAAAGGGACTCGGTGGGGGATCGCCTTTTACCTATAATCATATCGTTAATTTCGAGAAAGCAAGGTCCATCCCATCTCTATATAGTACGACCAGATTCCGCCCGCCCCGCTTGGCCATATAGAGGGCCCGGTCAGCCTCCGTGAGAAACTCATCCGTGCGCTTTGCCGACCCCTCTGCGAGCGAGGCGACACCGATCGAGATGGTGCGGCGGATGGCGTGACCGCCGTAGGAGACGTCGAAGACCTCGACCCGCTCCCGAAGGCGATCGGCCAAGACCATGGCCTCGCTGAGATTAGTGCTGGGAAGGATGACGGCCAGCTCCTGCACCAGGGTGTGGATGAGGCGGGCCCGCAGCGGGCAGGGGTGGCAATCCTGGATGGGGGCTCGATAGGCTCCGTCACCCCCGCGCTGGTTTGAGGATGTCTGTTATCTGGCGAAGGGCGAAGGCGTGGTCTTCTTCGTTGAGGCCGGCTACGCAGTCTGGAGGGACGGTCACCGTAAAGCCCCTCATGAGGGCGTCGGCGGCGGTATACAAAACACAGATGTTGGTCACGACCCCGGTCATGACGAGGTGGTCCACCCCAAGCGAGCGGAGCTCGGCCTCTAGCTCCGTCTCGTAAAACCCCGAGTAGCTCGTCTTCGTTACAATCCGCTCGCCGGGCCTCGGCGCCAGGTCCCCGACCACCTGTGCCCCTGCCGTGCCTTGGATTGCGTGTGGAGGCCAGACGGCGAACTCCGGGTCGTCGGGGGCGTGGGCGTCGCACACGTAGATGACGGGAGTTCCCTCGGCCCGGGCCCTCTCGAGCCTTTCGGCGAGGGCCTGCACGATCTTGCGTCCCGCCGGCACTTCGAGCGGCGCCCCGGGGGCGATGAAATCCTCAAGCATGTCGATAACCAGCACTGCCGTGTTCCCGGACATTTGTCTGCCTCCGCGTGGGCCCCGGGGGTTGGCTAGGCCCGTTAGATCTGAATATAGAGAAAGCGACGGCCTGATTCCAGGCCCCAGATAGCGAGCGCGAGGGCCCCTTACATCCCCAAGACCCGCTGGTGGACGTAGGCGGCCGCGGCCCAAAGCAGCAAGCTCACCGCAAGGGTGAGAGGGAAATTCACGCCCCGTTTCAGTAGCGGAATGGCCGCCACAAAAAAGAACAATGTCGGGGCCAGACCCCAGAGTACTCCCACCGTGAAGCGGTGGGCGAGGCCGTAGTCCTTGGTCTCCACAAAGAGCCAGATGAGGCTCAAGAGGGTGACCAGAGGCATGGCTGCGATTAGACCGCTTAGAGCAGGCAGACGCTTGGCCAACTCACTGATTCCCGCGATGGCCAGGGCCGAGACAACGAGCTTCACGATGAAGAACATATCGGCCTCCCTTAGGATTTAGGCGATTCCGAGGCGAAGTGACGGCGTTATTCTATCACGGTGGATTGTGAATCGGGGAGAGAGCGGAACACTTCTGCTTAGCGGCCCTTGTTCTCAGCGCCCCATCCAGGCCTCTCCGGCATCGCTCTTGCTTTGAAGCCTCCCACTCTCATCCCACAGGAAGCGAAACTCGTCCTCGAAGGAGCGGGCGACATTTCGGTCGAGGATGACCACGGCGTTCTCGTTGTTCCGGTGTGTGCCCCTCCACGTCGCGTTGTAAGAGCCGGTGGTCACGAGGCGCCCGTCGACGATGGAGAACTTGTGGTGCATCAGGCCCGAGCCTGCTCCGTAGCGGAGTGGGACGCCCGCAGCCTCTAGCTTTCGAGCGTCGGAGCCCCGGCCGCGGGCCTGGCCTTTATCTAGCACCACCTTGACTTCCACCCCTCTTTCGTGGGCGCGAATAAGGGCATCGGCGTAGGAGTCGAGGGTGAAGGAAAACATGGCCACGTGGATGGAGCGCTGGGCGTTATCAAAGATGGCGATGAGGGGTTTATCTATTGATTGTCGTGGGCCGAAGTAGACGCCGAGCACATCGGCCAGGCCCGGCTGGACGAGGACCGCCACTAGGGCGAAGGCCGCTGCGAGCGAGAGGCGTCCTCGAGAGAGGGACTTTTGTTGTCTCATACAAGAATAATATTTCATAATACAGATAAACGCAAGCGCCTTCACCCGCCATTATAGGGTGGTATCGCATGGTCGGCACTCCCTGGATTTGCAATTAGGAAAGCTAGCGAGCGCGAGGACGCGCCCGGCGAAAACGTCGCACCTTGTTCTAAGTACCCCGGGCGGGCCGGGGTCTGGCCTTAGGCGGTGGCGACGACCGTATAGCCGGCTTCTTCGAGGGCCTCCCGCATGGGTTTTGTCTCACAGGGCTCCAGACGGAAGAAGTAGACCTTGTCGGTCTCCTCCTCGGCGCCACTCATTCCCACCGAGATAATCTCTCCCCCCTTGTCCTGCATGATTTTGGAGACCTTCTCGAATCCCTTGGGATCGTCTCCAAGGACGATGTCGATGCGGCTCGAGGCCCCGATAATGCCCATCATCTCGATGAACATGGCCAATATGTCCATCTCCGTAATGATTCCTACCACTTTTTTCTCGTCATCTACAACGGGCAGACCTCCAATCTTGTGGTTATAGATGAGACGGGCCACCTCGGCGACATCCGTATTGGTGCGAACGGTTATCACGTCTGAGGTCATAATCTCTCCAACGGTTACCTCGCTGGCGAAGTAATAGAACTCCCGCTCCTCCTTGGAGGACTTCCATGGAATAAGCATCTGGCGGGTGTCGCGGTCCGTCACGATGCCGAGCAGAGTTCCTTCCTCATCCACCACGGGCAACCTCCGGATGCTGTGTTCCTTCATAAGCAGGTAGGCCTCTTCCACATCTGTCTTAAGTGAGGCGGTGATGACGTTCGTTGTCATTCGGTCCTTAACTAGCATGACGGCTCCTATAGTGAGCACCCGTCCTCGCCGGCATCGCTGCTTCCCTCACGGTAAATCGGGAACGGGCCAGGAGGTTTTCAGCGAGAAGCAGCATTTATTATCCTTATTAGAAAATGAGTAAATTTGCCAGGTTAAAATATATGATGACCCCTAGGATGTCGAGGCTTGAGGTGATGAAGGGACCCGTGGCGACCGCCGGGTCGATGTTCAGCCGTTCCAGGACGAGGGGGACCAACGAGGCCACCAAGGCCGAGACTGTCATCGCTCCCGCCATCAAATGGTCATCGCCCCCGCCATCAATGGCCAACTAGGCCGGCCCCACCACGCCGGTTACCAGCCTCTAATGCTACTCCCTGGTTTCTGTCCGGCGGTGCCACATTTCTCGGCGACCGACGACCCAAGACCACTGATTGGACATTCCCCTTATAATCCATTAACTTATCAAGGGTGTAATCTCGTCTTCGAACCGGGAGGTAACCGGCATGGCGGAACCAGCCCCCACGATCCAAATACTCGACCCCACTGCCGAAGATGTGCCCGAGGAGATCGGCCTCAGCGCCAATCTGCCGGACCTGCAAGGCAGGGTGATTGGCCTTCTGGAAAACGGGAAGTACCACGCCGATTCCTTCCTGCAAGAACTTCAGGATGTTCTGGTCCAAGTCTACGGGGCAAAAAGGGTGGTTTACGCCACCAAGTT
>JADFOP010000011.1 GCA_022562795.1 Nitrospinota bacterium | reverse complement strand
TCGGGACGACGGCCCTACCTCATACCGGACGGGGGCTCGAACGCTCTCGGGGCGTGCGGCTACGCCCACTGGGTGCCCGAAGTCATGGGCCAGTGCGAGCGAGATGGGCTCTCCTTCGACTCAGTAATCCACGCCGTGGGCAGTGGAGGAACGTCAGCGGGCCTCCTCATGGGCCAAGCCCTCTACGGCTTCCGGCCCGCCGTCGTGGGGATCCCCGTCTGCGACGACGCCGAAACCTTTACCCGCATCATCGGCTCCATTCTCGAAGAGGCCCGAGTCCACCTCGGGCTGAATGTAGGTGGCGGGCCCGAAGCGATGGAGTTGGTTGACGGCTACGTGGGAGAAGGCTACGGTAAGAATCGTCCCGTGGAGTGGTCGGCCTTAGTTGAAGTAGCGCGCACCGAGGGCCTGCTCCTAGACCCTGTCTACACGGGCAAGGCCTTCTTCGGCCTCCTTAAGGAGCTCGAGTCCGACCCCGCCCGGTTTGGCCGCCGTATCCTCTTCATTCACACCGGTGGCCTTTTCGCCCTTTTTCCCAAAGAACCTGAGCTCAGAGAGTGGCTTCGGGACTAACAAGGCTTCATTGGGGACGGGGCTCCCCCAACTTATGAGCGAGCGACCGGGCGCGTTGACCCTCTCCGCACCGGATGGTAAGATGCCCTTCCACCCGAGGCAGGGCTTCAGTGCGCAGGACCATGGCGGGCCCTTCGACACGAGACCCCGTAGCCCCAAACGGCAGAGGGCGCAGGGTCTTAGCGTCTTTCGAACGTGGAGCGGCAGTCCATGCGACGACCCTCACTCCATCATTCTCTCTTGCCCTTGAGCGCCCTCGCGGTCCTGGGGATGGTCGCGTGCGCTGTTATCACCGGGCGCGTCCAGTTTCCCAACCAGGCCGTCCGGGCAGTCTTAGAGCGGCTGGAGACGGAGCCCTCGCTGCTTGGACGGACATCATCCGCCGTCGAGGGCCTTACCTCTCGACGAATCGGCGCCACAGCGGGCCTGGAGCCGACCGTGGACCCCAACTGCCCTAAGGCGCCCATATGGTGGTGGCTGGTCGGCACGGCCTGCGCCCAAGAGGTTTCCCGGCCCACGTTGCCCCCCGACCCCGAGCTAGCGCTCATCGAGGAATTGAGCCGCATGCCGGAGCTTAGGGAGGCCTTAAGCAGTCGTAAAAGCAGGGAGCCGTTCATCCGAGAGTGGAAGATGGACGAAATCATCGGCGAGGCAAAGGATGGGCGGGTCGCATTTATCACCGACCGCCGAGATGTGAACCGGGAAATTCTGGCGCGGGTCTCCAACGAGAACGACGACCGGCGCATTATCGCGCGCGCGATGGCCACGGCGGTGGTCGCCATCAACGGGGTGGAGCCCGTCGAGAAGCTCATCATCGCCCAGATGCCGGCCACGTGGCGAGAATTGGCCGCCGTACGCCGCCGTCTTTCACTGCCGGGCACATGGATACAGCTGCCCGACGGCCAGTGGGTGAAGAAATAGGCGCGCTGGTGAATTCAGGCCACCCCGGCGAGAAAACCTCGGTGGAACGGAGCTTAAATGGGACGGGAGCGAGTGGTCTCACCGAGGAGCTGCTCGTAAGGCACCTCGGTGACCTCCCGAATCTTTCGGATTTGCTGCATGTTGGGTTCCCGTTTACCGTTCATCCAAAGGCTGATTGTGGAGTAGTGCTCATCCAACAGCCCGGCGAATTGGCGGACGGTCAACCCATGCTCGTCTTTGTAGGCGCGAAGAATGTATCCAATCATAAGCACCCCCTGGTGACTTGGCCTCTTAATGTTACTATTAACTATAAATAGTTTTGGCCATGCTGTCAAACATTTATTAATCACCGCGGGACTTTTCTTTTGGGTGCCAATGGTAAACTGTGACACTCTCATTCGTAAACAGCAATCTGATTAGGGGGAGGATCGGCAATGAAGGGGGCAACAAAAAGAGTCATCGGAAAGACTCTCCGCCGTATGCGTGACACCAAGGGGATGACCCTAAAGAAGGTCGAGGAGCAAACGGGGATCGGGGTCTCGCATCTCTCGCAGATTGAGAACGACCTTAGAAACATCAACGTCGCCAAGCTGGAAAAGCTGGCCGCCTGCTACGAGTGCGAAGTGGCCGACTTTTTCCCGCGCCGCGTGCGGGCTCGGAAGGCCTCAACTAAGAGCAAGCCCCTGACAAAAGCCCAGGAGGAGGTGTTGCGGGCTATGGCGGATAAGGAGGTGGCCCGCCACCTCCTAGAGCAGGCCCGCATGCGCAGCCTCCTCAAACGCTCTGGAGCCCGACGTCGGTCTCCGTCGTAAGAATGCTCGAGCCAACCGCCTGCACACCGATCTCTTGGTCTGCCGGGCGGAGGAGACCCACTCACGCACCAAAGCCTCCAGGCGCGCCTTGACTGAGCAAGAGGCCTACTTCAAGCACCTCGTGGCACGGTTGAGCCGCATCTTCGGCTTCTCCAAAACCGCCGTTATGACCAAGCCTACCGACCTGCGCCATATTAGAAAAACGACCGTGGGACGGGCCGTCGAGAGCCCGACAGACCTATGACGGAACTCACACCTTCAAGGAGCCCGCGCCGACGACGGCGCGCCTTTTTGGTTGCCGCGCTCCTGTCAGTGGCCCTGTTGGCCGGGGCCTTCTTCATGATATGGCCCCGTTTCATCCCCACAGCGTGGATTGAGAAGGCGGTCACCACCGTTGTCGCCGGGACGCTGAATCGGCCCATGTCCATCGGCGCGGTTCGAGTGACCCGCCTGGGCCACATTCGCCTAGATGAGGTGGTGATCTGGAGCAACATGAAACGGACGATCCCCCTGGTGCGGTGGGCGAGCTTCGACCTCGGGGTGAAGATCGTCCCCCTGTTTCGGGGCAAGCTCGCAGTTGAGAATGCTACATTCATCCAACCAGAACTCTTCGTGCCTCTTTCAGAAGAAGGGCGCCCGGCACTTGACCTCCCACTGACATCTGGCTCGGGGCTTCTGGGCCTTATGGTGGGGCGGGCTGAGGTCAGACAGGGCACCGTAACCCTGATGAATCCCGACGCCTCTCCAAGGCTGGCCCTGAGGAACGTAAATCTCACTAGCCGCCTCGAGAGCCTCCGGGGGCCGCTCCGGTTCCAGGTCGCCTTCAGCGTCCCCGATGCCTCCGACCGGGCGAATGTGGAGCTGGAAGGGACGCTCTCCCTTGCTGAGGGGGCGGAGCGCCTGACCTGGGGGGCTCTGCTGGGCGCTATCCAGATCAAGGTGGAGGAGTTCGACTGGGGGGAGACGACCACATCAGAGGAGCTTAAAGGGGCTCTCGCGCCTCTGGCTTCGGGCCTAGTCCGCAATGCCACCGTCCAGCTTACATTGGCCCGACGGAGCACGGACGCGGTGGACGTCGAAGGCAGCCTCACCGTCGGGCAGGTCCGCTTGGAGGCGCCAGGCGGCCAGCCGGTGGAGCTCACCGACGCGGCCCTATCCTTGAAGGGCCAGTACGACGTTGCCTCGGGTGCGGTTGGACTTGAGCGGCTGCACTTTTCAATCCCTTGGATGGAGGCGGAGGTGAGAGGACAAGTGGAGCGGCCCCCAGAGGGCATGACCTTCGACGGCGCCATCCAGGGAAGGCTCATCCCCGAAAAGCTGCCGCGAACGGCCCAGGAGGCGTTGGCGAGCCAGGGGGTGGACATAGAGGGTCCTATCACCTGGGAGGCCACGCTGAATGCTGGTCCCGGGCGAACGGCTGTTTCGGGCTCCATTGATCTCGAGACAGCCGCCGTACGGGTAGCGGGCCTAGCGCTCAAGGCCCCGGGTGAGCCTGCCCGCCTGGCCTTCAACCTCGAAAGGGTCGCCGAGCGGTGGACCATCCATCAGATCGAGCTTAAGGCCCCGGAGGGAGAGACTCATCTAACAGGCATGGTCAACTGGGAGCAGCCCCAGCGAACCTCCGTGAACCTTCGGGTAACGAGCCGGGCAAGTGCCGAGCTTCTTGCGGAGCGGTGGTACGCCTCCCAACCTCCCTCCTCCAGGGCGGTGAGCGTCGCAGGCGACGTCACAGCGGAGCTCACCGTGCGGGGCCTGCTGGAGGGACTGACCCTGGCCGGGACGCTCGATGCAACCGATGCGCGTGTCGTGATAGGCGGTATGGAGATGAAGGCCCAAGGTGAACCAGCAATCGTCGAAGCCACCTTGGAATATAAGAAACATACCCTCTTGGTACGTCATGCAGAGGTGCGGTTGCCCATGGCGGCCGCTTCGCTCAGGGGCAAGCTCCCCCTCCAAACCATCAGGCCCCGATATGATCTTAAGGCGGCTCTGCACATCGATGTCGATGGGCTCAAGCGCCGCCTGGGTCAAAACCTCCTCTGGCTCCCTGCGGGGGTAACTACTTCTGGGTCATTGGAGGCTAAAGCGACGGTCGCCCGCTTCCAGGAGACCATGGAGTTGGACTTTGACGTCGACGCCACCGCCCTGGAGGTTCACTGGGGCCCCGATTTATCCAAGGCCGCCGGCCTACCGGCCCGCCTCCGTCTGGCCGGCGGGCGGCTGGAGCGGGAGATGATGGAATTCGACCAGATCCGCTTGGACGTAGGCCCGGTGGAAATGAGCTTCGCCGGCCGTGTGGCCGAGGACTTGGCCACCGCCAGCCTAACTTACGAGGGCTCCGTTAGCGATCTGGCAACGTTATTCCCCCTCTGGAGGCCTCTGACCACCCAATCGCTCAGGGGGGGGATTGCGGTCCGCGGAAACCTGAAGTGGGCTGAGGGACGAGCGGCCCTCCATGGATCGGCCGACTTCCACAACGCCTCTTTCACCCTGGCCGAGGAGCCCGCCGTTACTCTGGGCCTACATGGGACCATCACCCACTCGCCAACGAGCCTCTTTACCGAGCGGCTCCTGTTAACCGTAGACGACCAACCGGTCGCCCTCACCGCGACCGTTGAGAAGAAAGCCTCCGGGCTGGGAGCGTTATTCCTGGTTGATGCCGGGCGGGTTGATCTCACGAACCTCTGGGCTCACCTCAAGCCGCCAACCGAGTCTGAACCTGCCGCGTGGAAGATAAAGCTCGCCACTGAGATAATGGGAGGAGTTCAGCTTCACGGAAGGGTTCAGGCCGAGGAGCTTCGCATCGATCCCTACAGAGTTACCAACCTGGCCATGGATGTCACCGGCTCCGAGGGTGTCATTCATGTCCCCCTGCTTGACTTCGGCTTGGTTGGAGGCGAGGCCCATCACGTTCTCACTTTTGATCTGACAGGACCTGAGCCGGCCCTCGAGGCGACGGTAGATTGGTGGGGCCTGGGGGCGGACCCTAATATAAGGGCGCTGCTAGATAGAGTTTTCCCCAACCTCTTCGTGACCGGCTCCCTGAAACTTTCGGCCAAGGGTGCAGCCTCCTTCGGCAATACGGCCAGGCTGAAAGAGACACTTGAGGGAACCTCCACAGTCGAGGTCAACCGTGGCTACGTGGTAAGCGCATCCACACCCCAAGAGACCCGCCAGGTATTTCCCACCTTGACCCTCAGCCACTACACCTTCGATCGGGCCCTCATCGAGACCCGCAGGAAGGCCGGGCGTTCGAGCAACCGAATCCACTTCGAGGCCCCGACGGTCAACCTCTTCGTGCACGGCTGGACGGACCACCGAACCCGAGAGATTGACTACTTCGTGGTGGTCGACCTCATCGAGAACATAGGTTTGCGTCCCTTCCGCGATAAAATCCCCGACACCCTGGAGTCAGCAAGCCGGGTGGAGATTGCCCACATCACGGGAACTATCGATGACAGGCGGATTGAGTTCTTCCGACCCAGGGTATTCAAAATCCAAGAGACCCTGCAATCTCTCCTGGGCTTGGAGGCCCTCCAGGGGTTTCTCGAGTCGATGTCGGCTGAAGAGAAGGCGGCATACCTAAAGGGGACGGTTGGCAGCGTCCTGGGGGCCGCTACAAGACCCTTCCGCTACCTTACGCGCAGGCTCAACCTAAATTAAGCATTCAGGCGCGCGCCACCCGCTGCGGCCACAGGCAAGAGGCAGCGAAGATGGCGATGGAGACCATGACGATGGTGGGGCCCGTGGGAGTGTCGAAGTGGAAGGAGGTGACTACGCCGGCAAGGCTTGAAGCCAGCCCGAGGGCGGCGCTCAGCGCCAGCATCGCCGAGAAGGTCTGGGCGAGGTTCCGAGCAGCAGCGGCCGGGATGACGATTAGAGCGCTCACAAGGATAACGCCCACGATCTTAAGCCCCGCCGTGACCACGAGGGCAAGAAGGCCCACGAAGATATAGTGATAGAGCCTCACCGGTAGGCCCTCGGCCCGGGCGAGGTCTGGGCTTAGGGTCAAAAGCACGAAGACGCGCAGGCGGGACATAACCACCGCCACAACGCCGATCGCCAGGGCCGCCATGATAAAGAGGTCCAGGGGCCCCACAACCAAGATGTCGCCAAAGAGAAACGCGAAGAGATCAATCGGGTAGCCCTCCATGGCGTTTAGCACGAGCACCCCGAAGGCCAGCGCTCCAGAGAAGTAGACCCCTATCACGGTGTCTTGTGGCAGGGTCGTCCGTTCAGATGTGAAGACTATGGCCGCGGCCACCAGGAGGGAGAAGACGACGAGAACGGCCATTGGGTGGATCTGTAGCAGCAGGCCAAGCGCTATGCCCGTCAGCGCCGCGTGGGCGATGGCGTCTGAGAAGAAGGCCATCTGGCGAAGGATGACGAAGACGCCTAGGAAGGCGCACAAAGGCCCTATTATTACAGCGGCAAGGAGCGCCCGCTGCATAAACGGGTAAGCGAGAATCTCACCCATCAACGGCCTCCTCTGAATGGGGGTGGTCATGCTCGTAGAAACCAACCATTGCGCCGTAGGCTCGGCGCAAGTTCTCGTCGGTCAGCACCTCGGTGGGCGAGCCCGAACAGACTATGCTGCGATTGAGGCAAAACACCCGACTGGCCCTCCGGTAGACAACCTGGAGGTCGTGGGAAACCATGAGGACCGTCAGTGGGGGAGAAGTGCGGCGCAGCTCGTCGACGAGCTGGTAGAGGGTCTCCTCGCCCGAAATGTCGAGCCCTGCCAGGGGCTCGTCGAGGAAGAGGATCTCAGGGTTGCCCAGAAGGGCGAAGGCTATGAGGGGTCGTTGGAGCTCGCCCCCCGAAAGCCGGCCTAGAAGGCGCTGGGCCAAATGGCCCGCCCCGACCCGATGGAGGGCCTCCATGACCAGGGCTCGCGTCTCCCCCCGGTGCTGCAAGAATGCGGTGGGGCCGGCGGCTGAAAGGCGGAGCCCAGCGAATTCGGCCACCGTGATTGGGAAGCCCCGGTCGAACTCCATCCGCTGCGGGACGTATCCGATGGGGAGCGCCCCGCGGTGGTGCGGCTCGACCTTTCGGCCAGCAACGCTCACCGTGCCTGAGACGACGGGCACCAATCCGAGAACGGCCTTCAACAGTGTCGTCTTGCCCGCGCCGTTGGGCCCGACGATTGCCGCCACCTCTCCCTTTTCAAGGGCCAGTGAGACCCGATCCAGCACGCGGATTCCATCCAGCTCCACCGTGAGTTCGTCGATCTCCAGGTACGACATGGCGCTCTCCTAGGGCCTTCGGGCGTGGGGGGCGTATGATAGTAGCACGCAGCCTGTCCGCCCGCAAGGAGCGCCTAAGGGCTCTGAAAACGGGATAAGACCTTCAAATTTTTGCGCATGACCGCCTCGTAGGCCTCGGGCCCAAGGGGCCCCGTGACCCCGGGGTCGAGCTCGGCTGCCTCAAGTCCCATGTCCCGGGCCAGCACCTCGGCAACCCGAGAACGGTACTGGGGCTCGGTGTAGATGACCCTGAGTCCGTGGCGTTCGATGAGCTTATGGAGGCGGGCAAGGAACTTCGGCGTCGGCTCTTTGCCGGGAGCATCTTCGACCACAGCGACCACACTGAGGCCGTATCGGCGGGCGAAGTACTGGAAGGCTGTATGGAAAGTCATAAGTTCGCGATGCCGGAACCGGGCGGTCACGACCATCATCTCCCCATGGAGCGCCTCGAGCCGCCCGATGGCCTCTTTTGCGTTGGAAGCGTAGACGGCCGCGCTGGCAGGGTCGGCTCTGGCGAGTCCATCCCGGATGTTCTCGACCTGGCGGATTGCCCGCACGGGGTCGAGCCAAATATGCGGGTCCCACCGGCCCTCGGCGTGGCCGCCCGCCTCGGCACGCCTCTCCTGACGGGCGCTCAGCACTCTTAGGGGCAACGGCTTTATGCCAACGCTGGTATCTATGACGATAAGGCCCGGCTTTCCGACGGCATCCACCGCGCCCTCAAGCCAGGTCTCAAGCCCCAGACCGTTGATGACGAGGACGTCAGCCCCATGGAGCCGAGCGGCGTCCGAGGGGCGCAAGGCGTAGTTGTGTGGACCCACCCCCGGCGGGAGGAGGCTTTCCACCGTGGCCGCCTCTCCGGCAACCTGGACGGTGAAGGCGTACAAGGGGCGAATGGTGGTGAGCACCTTGAGGCGGCCCGCTCGAGCCTGCGCGGGCAGTGCTAGGCACACCAGGCCCACAACGACCATAAGCGCCGCAAACCCACGCCGCACCAGCCTAAGAGGCATTTTCATTATCGGCCCATTTTCAGGGAGTTGGAAAAACCATAATTTCACGGCCATATTCGGAAAATCCCGGAAAATCCCGGAAAATTGAACGAGAGGCCCGGAACGAATTCCGTCTCTTCCTCACGTTCCACCGCCGGGGGAAACCTTTCCACAATTTCTGTGAAAGGCCCGTTGAAAACGCTGTTGGATGTCGTTCTAACGCTCTGTTTTTTAAGCCTTTATTGCAGATTGCCTAATCTTTAGGCGACCACATAACCCCATACATTTCAATAGATTTCAGGAATTTCGCCCCCCGCGGAACACCCGCCGCCGCCGATGTTTCCCAACTCGTTGATTTTTCAACAGGATAAGAGCGGCGAGCGGGACGAAATCATCCTTACGAAGACGGGCCGCGCTCACTACTCGTCAATCAATTCCTCGAAAAGTCGCTGAAATTCAGGGTCTGCCCAGGGCCTGGCCCCGATGACGCGGGCGACTACGTGCCCCTGCTTGTTTACGATGAGGGTCATCGGCGTGGCCCGCACCCCATAGGTTCGGCTCACCTCAAGACGGTCGTCCAAAAGGTGAGGGAAGGTGAGGCGGTTACGCTTCTTGTAAGGCTCCACCACCGATCGGCCCGGTCGATCCATAGAGATGGCGAGCAGCACGAGGCCCCGACCGTCGTAGAGTTCGTGGAGTTCTTGGAGAGCGGCCCGCTCCCTGAGGCACCACGGTCACCAGGTCGTCCAGAAGTTAAGTATAACGACTTTGCCTCGGTGCTCGACCAGACTCATATCGCCGCCGTTGAGAGTCGGCAGAACGAAGTCCGGCGCCAAGACAATGCCCCGGACGGGCGATAAACCCAGCTGCTGGAGCGTCTCGACGCCCACAGGCGCCGCCGGGCTATTGAGAACGAGAAAAAGGCCCATCGTCGCCAAGACTGCTATCACCGCCCTATTGTAGCTCTCCTTCATTCGGACCTCCTGATGGTAGGTGAAGGGAGGACGACTTTGATGAGGCTCCCGTCGGTGAGGGTGGCCTCAGGCGACACTCCGTTCAGGAGGGCGATGGCCTCCACGTGATCAGAGTTACCATAGACCCGCCGGACAAGCTTAGCAAGCCCCTCGCCGGAACGCACCCGCTCGAGATGGACCCGCTGGATGGGCAGGGCGTTGGCCTCTTCGGCCCTCAGTTTCAGCAGGGAGCGGGCCAGCACGTCGTAGACAGGCTCGATCTTGTCCCGGAATTCCACCGGGGCGATGGCCGATAAAGTGTACCCGGCCCGCCCGTCTATAGCGTAGTAGATGATGAGGGCCGCATCAGTGCCCTGGCTGCGGCCGAAGTAGATTGCCTTAATACCTTCGAGCGGCCCTAGGCGAAAGGGCGACCGTTTCCCACCTTCCAGCTTGAGGCGCTTCTCGATCTTCTCGGCGAAGCGGCCCACCCGCAATGTCGACACCTTCTCGTGGACGCGCCACTCCGCCGTTACGCCTTTGAGGCGGCGGTGCTGGATGGAGAAGGCGAGCCGCTCGGTCTTTACATCCCACCCCTTGGGGGGCTTGAGGGAGATTCGGTGAGCCTGGTTGGCCAGCCGCCTTCCCGACCAGACCCAGCCAAGAGGCCCCGGTCCGTAGATGAGCCCCTCCAGGCGCTGCTTATAGGGGCTGGAGCCTACCTCCAGCCGTCTTGTGCCTGAGGCGGTGAGCTCAGCAGCCAGCGCGTCGACTTGAGCGATACGATTGGGGGTCGATGGGTGGGTCGAGAGAAACTCCGGCGGCACATCCCGACCCTTTTCCTGGGCGGCGAGGCTTCGGAGGAAGGCCCCGAGCCATCGAGGGTCGTAACCGGCATCGTAGGTATACCTGGCTCCGATCTGGTCGGCCTCATATTCGGCCTCACGCCCGTACTTTAAGAAGATGAGACCCGCCGTTGCGTCGCTTATGGGCTTCAATTTCGCTAGCCGGGTGTCCAGGGCACCCAGCAGGCCGCTCAAGAGCTGGTATCCCGTGATCCGCGTGGCGGCCTGGGCGCCGTGGCGGGCCGTGACGTGGCCGACCTCATGGCCGAGGACCGCCGCCAGCTCCGCCTCGCTGTTAAGAGCGGCCAGCAGCCCTCGGGTCACGTATATGCCGCCCCCCGGCAGGGCGAAGGCGTTTAAGATGGGGCTATCGAGCACGGTGAACCGATACGGCAGGTGCTTTCTGTGGCTGACCGATGCAATTTTCACTCCCACTCCGGCTACGTACTTCTCCAGGCTCGAATCAGGATGTTGGCCGAACTGCTTGAGAATCTCCCCGTGGGCCGCCCGGCCGATCTCGATCTCCTGGGACTCGGTCACCAGCGTGAACTCCCGCTCTTGGGAGACCGGATTGGTGACACAGCCAGCCACCAGGAGCCCGGCCGCAGCCAGCCCGACCCAGTGAAAAACGCGGCGCATTCGACCTCCCCTCTTCAAATCCATCTGGCTCATATCATTCATCCCTTCGTTAGACAACAAAAGTAGGCGGGCGGTTGCCTCATGTCAACTCTTTTCGCTGGGCCGAGGGTTGCCCGCCACAAAGGCCCGTGATATAACCCTCGCCGAGAGGACCGGCATGACCAATCCCACATGGCTTCCCCGCAAGGTTTCGGCTGCCCGCGCCGCTCGGTTCACGAAATGGGCGGCCGCCGGTCTTTTCTTCTGCGCCCTCGCAGCCGTCGGAGCCCCTGCAGCCCCTGCCCAGAGCTTCGACATCGTAGCCGAACACAACCGTAGGGCCGTTGCTCTGGTTGAGAGGGGCGATCTCGAAGGGGCGGTGACCGAGTGGCGCGAGGCCCTTCGGGTCGCCCCCGAGAACGTGCCGATCCACCTTAACCTCGGCATCGTCCTGATGAAGATCGGGCGGCTGGACGAAGCCGAGGAGGTCCTTCTCGATGCGGTCCGCCTGGATCCTCGGCGCCCGAAGGCACATCTGCTTCTAGGCCGGGCCTACCTCGATCAGGGCAAGACCAGGATGGCAGAGACGGAGCTCACCACGGCCCAGGGGCTCGATCCCACCGACCCGGCCATAGACATCGCCCTGGCGGTGCTCGCCACTAGGCGGGGCCAGTGGCAAGCCGCCGAGGCCCACCTCAAGCGGGCCCTCACCTTCAAGCATAACGACCCGACCACCCACGCGGCCCTCGGCGACGTCTACCAGGCAATGGGCGACTTATCTCAGGCTGAGGAGGCCTACCGGAAGGCCCTTTCCCTCGACGCCTCTCACCAGGGGGGCAAACGAGGTCTCAGAAAGCTTGAGAAGGAGCGGCGGCGGGCCCAGGGCTCGACCGGCATCCTCCAGGTAGAGGACCCCGTCACCCGCATCGAGAGGGGCCGGTACGTGGTTGAGGGCCAAGTCGTCAACACCTCCGAGCGGGCTACCGCCAAGTATGTAACCATCGTCTGCAGGTTCCTCGACCGGGCTCAGCGCACCGTATCCGAGGTGGAGGCCCACACTGAGCCTGAAAGCCTGGAGCCCGGCCAGCGGGGGACCTGGCGGCTGTCGGTGGCCAACACGCCGAAGCTCTCGGGCCAATTCGACATCGAGGTCAAGGCCATCATCGAGGACCCCGAGGCCGACCAGGCCCTCCGGGAAGCATCCGCACGCGATGCGGGCCCGTCCGGGGCAAAGAGGCCGACCTTCTTCGGAGGCGACGAGGTAGAGCCCGGCGACGCCCTCAAAGTGAGCGTCCCGAAGCCGGCGACCGAGGAGGGCGAGCCCGTCCTCCGCGGATTCGTCGTCAACGTGGGCGACCACCCGGTGGCCTCCATCGATATCATCATCCGGCTCTTCGACCGCATGAGCGGGAACCTCCACACCCAGCGGTTCGCGCGGCTCGAGCGCCAATTCCTAAGGCCCGGCGAGCGGGCCGACTACAGTCTGGAGTGGGAAGAGGGCCTCGATTTCGACCGCTTCCGCGCCAGCATGGCTATAAGCTGGGCCGACCTGCCGAAGAGCGAAGATTCGCCATCAGCCGCCCTCCCGGAGCGGCCTGAGGCCACATCCCCGGCCCCCACGGCCCCCGTCCGGCTACCCACCCACGTCCCCGAGCCGCTGCCCACCAGGCCGAGGCGCTGACCCCTTCCCTCGCCCGTCGCACGAACGCCAGATGACCCCTCACTACTTAATATTAATCATCCCCCTCACCGCTGTGTGAGCTGGAGCGGCTTCAAGGAGAGGTCTAGCTGGGTGAGGGGCCCAAAAGCCTCGAGGCTTGCGGCCAACGGTTCACGAGGGCCGACGACGACTATCGCAGCATTATCCGGGTGGAGGTATTTTTTAGCGACCCTTTGAATGTCTGCCGGGGTGACTGCCCGGTATTTATCCAGAAGGGTTTCGTAGTAATCTGGCGGGTAGCCAAAGAACTCTAGGTTCATGAGCTTGACGACGTTTCCCACCGGGTCGGCGAATTTGAAGACGTAGGAGTTAATGAAAGCCTCTTTGGCCCGGCTGAGCTCGGCCTCGCCGGGTGGCTCGCGCCGGAGCCTCTCCATCTCCTCTAGGATAATCCTAATGGCCCGCTCGGCCGTGGCAGGCTTGGTCTGGCTGACGGCCCGGAAGGTGCCCAGCACAGGCCCGCCGGTTGGGAAGGAGGACCCTGCGACGTAGGCGAGCCCCTCTTCAACCCGCACCCGCCGTAAGATGCGGGAGGCGAACCCGCCGCCGCCCAGGAGGTAGTTCATTAAGTTGATGGCGTAGCGGTCGGGGTTGTGCCGGGCAGTGCCGTAGTGGCCCACCACGATGTGGCTTTGGGCGAGGTCCTTATCTCCAAGGTAGACTCCACCGATGGGTTGCCTGGTGACCGGCAAGGGCGGAGGTAGGGGCGTCTCGGCCCTAGCCCACCCGCTCAAGGCCCGCTCTATCTTCTCAACGATGGTGGCCCGGTCGAAGTCGCCCACCACAGCCATCCATGTATTGTTGGGCCGAACGTACCGGCGGTGGAAGGCCAGAAGGCCGTCGCGGGAGATGGCCGAAGCCTCTTCGGCACGAAGCTCGTGACCGTATGGGTGGCGCTCGGTGAAGAGGAGCTTTTCGAACTCCCGGTGGGCGATGGCCCCGGGCCGGTCGTTCCTGCGCCTGAGCCCCTCGAGGTGGCCCTGCTTGGCGAGCTCAAGCTTCGCCTCATCGAAGCGGGGTCGAAGGAACACCTCGGCGAAGAGAGCGAGCCCCTGGTCCAGGTCTTTTGCCAGGCAGCTTAGGCTCGCGGTTAACGACTCTACGCCTGCGCCCGTCTCGATACTTGCGGCCATGTGCTCAAGGCGCCGGTTGAGCTCCTCCGGCGGATGGGCTTCGGTGCCCCCCTCTCGCATCTGGCCGCCTGCGAAGCCGGCCAGGCCGGGCTTTACGCCGAAGGTATAGAGGCTGCCGGTCCGGACGGTCGCCTGGAGGTCGAATACGGGAAGCGTGTGGTCCTCCATGAGGTATAGGACGAGGCCGCCCTCAAGCTCAAGCCGCTCCACATCCCGGCCGACCTTCGGGATTGTTAGCTTAAGCGGCGGGAACTTCATCGCCTCGATGCGCCTTGCGCCGGGCGACATCGTTGTCGGTGGCCGGCTTGGTAATGGGGCTGGGGCCTCGGGCCGATCGCATCCCGGAAGGAAGATGGCGAGGGACAGGGCAGCGAGTATAGAAGCTGCAAGAGCGCCGCGGCGCCTCATGGGGCCTCCTCTTTCACGGTCTCTTTCGTCTCGGGCGACAGGAGGACTGCCACGGTACGGTTGTCCTGCCTGAGGTAATCCCTGGCCACCCGGAGCACGTCGTCAGCGGTGACCGCCTTCAGCAGCTCCCGCTCCCGCTCTATGTAGCGCCAATCCCCCGTTAGGGACACCGCGCGGGAAACCCTGAAGGCGATGCCCAGGTTGCTTCGGAACTGGTGGACGGCGGAAGCGTCAATTTGGTTCCTCGTCTTCTCCAACTCCCACGCCGTGGGCGGCTCGCTCTGGATGCGGCGCACCTCGTCGGCTAAGGCGGACTCCAGCTCAGCCACCGTGTGCGGGGCCCTGGGAGTTGCCGAGATGATGAAAAGCCCCGGGTCCTTCCAGATGCCCGCGCCGGCGTCGGCCGCGACCGCCAGCCGCTGGCCGTCGATGAGCCGCTCGTAGAAGCGGCTCGTCCGCCCGTCGGCGAGGATGGCGGCCAAAATTTTTAATGGATATGTGTCGGGGTGGGTGACGGCAGGGACATGGTAGCCCACCATAAGCTGAGGCTCGGCCTCGTAGCGGACGACGACCCTCCGCTCTCCCATCTGAGTCGGCTCGGAGGGGACCCGAACTTTGGGCGGGGCCTGGCGTGGGATCGCCCCGAAGGTCCGCTCCAGCGTAGGGATTACCCTCTCAGGGTCGATGTCTCCCACAATCACCCCGATGGCGTTGTTGGGGGCGTAGAAGCGCTGGAAGTAGGCCTCGACCTCAGGGCGGGTGAAGCGGTCCACATCGTCGGGCCACCCGATGATGGGCACCCCGTAGGGGTGGGCAATGTAGGCCGCCGCCATGAACCGCTCCCACAGCAGCCCGCTTGGGCTGGTCTCGATCCGAAGCCTCCTTTCTTCCAAAACGACGTCGCGCTCCCTATAGAACTCACGGAGGACCGGGTCGGCCATCCGGTCGCTCTCCAGGTAGGCCCACAGCTCCAGCTTGTTCGAAGGAAGCCGGACCATGTAGTGGGTGCCGTCCTTGCTCGTCCCGGCGTTGAAACTTACCCCCCCGTGGCTTCGGTAGAGTTGCGAGAGCTCGTTCTTGACCACGTAGCGGGCCTGCTCCGCCTCCAGGGCTGAGACGGCCTCCTCCGTCCTTTCGATGGCCTCCCGGTCGGGCTCGGGCGCCTGGCGAAGCTCGCGCAGGCGGGCCTGGAGCTCGTCGAGGCGCGCGATCAGCGGGGCCTCGGTCTCGTAGTCGGTCGTCCCGACCTGCCTGGTCCCCTTGAACATCATATGCTCGAGGAGGTGGCTTATGCCCGTGGAGCCTGCGGCCTCCAGCCGCGAGCCGACCTGAAAGCTTACGAGGCAGGCGACCGTGGGGGATGTGTGCCGCTCCACGAGGTAGAAGCGCATGCCGTTGGCCAGGGTGTGCTCCACTACCTCAAGGCGCAGCCCGGATTCGGCAACCGGAGCGGAGGCGACAATCAGAGCGGCGGCTACGAGCAGGGTCCGGGCGGTGCGACGGAGCATTATCTCCATAACCCCTTTCGGTTCTCCCTCTCCTTGGACCTGGCGAGGGCAGGCGGCGTTCAAGTCCGCCCATTGTAGGAGCCGGGCGGGCAAAAGGAAAGAGGTTGGAGCTTTTATGGCGCTTGAGCGCGCGCTCACACCTTGATACAATGGGGCTTACCCGCAAATGGGAGGTGAAAGAGCCGTGGCGCACAGGATGGACAAGGACTACTACGCAATTCTCGGTGTCGGCCAAGAGTCCACCGAGGATGAAATCAAGAAGGCATACCGCCGAAAGGCCCTTGAGTTGCACCCCGACCGCAACCCCGGTGACGCCGAGGCCGAGGAGAGGTTCAAGGAGATCACGGAAGCCTACGGCGTGCTCATCGACCCGGTCAAACGCCGCCAGTACGACTCATGGCGGGCCGCCGGCTTCGACCCACGCCGGACCGAAGGGTTCGACTACCGTCCGGAGGACATCTTCCGCGACATCTTCCAAGGCCCAGCCTCGGGCGTCTTCGACGAGCTCATGCGGGAATTCTCCCGCCAGGGGCTGCGCTTTGATAAGCCCTTCGTCCACCGGACATTTTTCCCAGGCGTCCACGGAATATTTTTCGGCGGCATCTTCATGGGCCCTCTCAACCCATTGAGCCTCCTGCGCCTCTTCTTCCCGCGCGAGACGGCCGAGCGGCCCAAGGTGAAAGAGGCCGACGAACGGGACGGTCTGCTGGCCTCCTTCAAGCGGGTTCTCACCGGCCGGAAGGCGGAACAGCCGGTCCGGGCCACCGGTGGCGAGGCGACACAGGTCCGGGGCGAAGACCTCCTCTACCATCTGGCCATCACCGCCGAAGAGGCTGTCGGGGGGGCCGAGAAGACCATCCTGGTTAGGACCAACGGGAACGACGAGCGCCTCCAGGTTAAAATCCCTCCCGGCGTACGCGCGGGCCAGAAGCTTCGGCTTCGCGGCAAGGGCCATCACGGCGAGCCTGGCTCACCTCGCGGCGACTGTTACATCGCCCTGACCATCACCGGCTAACTTCGGGGCGTGGGCGGAAAAAGGCGGAAAAACGATGACCGAACCATCTCCCCCCACCCCCTCCGAGATCGACCAGCTGTTGGGTTTGGTCCGAGAGCACCATAGCCGCCTCCACCAGTGGCACGGCCGCGGCGAATCCTTGGTGACGACCGAAGGGGCAGGAGCCCGGTGCGTCGGCGTCAGGTGCTACCTTGAGCCGGAGCTCTTCCGCCTCCTGGAGAGCCACCTCGAGGCCCAGGGCATGGCGACACACTGCTGCGCCGAGGAGGAACTTCCCTCAGCCCTGAGGCAGGGGTGGGAGCTGTTGCATCTGCAGCCGGAGTTCGGCGGGGTGGAGTTCGTCGTCGAAGAGCGGACCGTCCTCTTCCGTCAGACGTGACGCTCCGCCAGGAATGAGCCTCATCGACGGCATGAAGCATAGGGCCGAAGCCGGCGGACCTGGCAAATGGAGCGTTGACGGGATAATGAGCCCTCGCCTCCTCACGATTTCTTTTCTCGTCCCCTTCGTCCTCAGTTTGCTCCTTTCAGGCGCAGCCCTAGCCCAGGAATCCACATTCCCCGTCTCCGAAGAGCCGGACCTTACTCCGGAAAAGGAAATTGACGCGCAGATCACCAGGGGCATTATCCTTTTTACCAATGAGCGGATGACCGAGGCCCTCTCCATTTTCCAAAAAATTATTGACCGCCATAAGGATGACCCCAAAGGATACTTTTACACCGCGGCCGTCTACGGCGTGACCATGCAGGACTATAAGACCCGGGAATTCGAGCAGGAGTTCAACCACTTCATCAATCTGACCATCGCCAAGGCCGAATCCCGTTTGGGGGTGAACGACAACGACGCAGAGGCCCAATTCTACCTTGGCGGCGCTTACGGCTACCGGGGCATAGACAAGACCTTGGTCGGCAGTTGGCTCAGCGCCTTCCTCGACGGCACCAAAGGGGTTTTCCACCTCCATAAGGCCGTTAGCTACAACCCGAAATTCTATGACGCATACTACGGCATCGGCTCCTACCACTATTGGGTCAGCGTCAGAGCCAGCATCTTGTGGTTTCTGCCCTTCTTCGCCGATGAGCGCGCCCAGGGCATCGAGGAGATCCGCCTCGCGAGCACTAAAGGCCAATTTGCCCGCTACGAGGCCAAGGCCTCGCTTGTAACCATTCTGATGAACGAGAAGCGCTGGGAGGAGGCTCTCAAGCTCACCGAGGAGATGCTCGCAAAGTTTCCTGATGACATATCGAGCCGCATCCAGAAGGGGGTTATCTCGGCTTCGCTAGGCCGCTGGCCCAAAGTGGAGCAGACCTTCCTATCGGTCAAGGGCTTCCTGCCCACCCGCCCCTTCCACGGCTACATGCGTAAGCTAGAGGCAGAATACTACCTGGCCCTGGCCGCACAACGTCAGCAGCGCTCGGCGACCTTCTTCGAAAGATGCGTACAGGTCAGGGAGCTGACTGACGCAAACCGCGACCATCTCTACACCGACGGTCTGGCTGAGTTGGAGGAACAGGCCGGACAGCTGTGCGGGAAATCGTCTCTACCCTAAAGTCAGGAGTTAGGCGGGAATGCCGAGGCCGCTGGGCGGAAGGCGGCAACCGAGGAGGACCCCCTGCTAGGACTGCCACCCTACCGATAGAGCCAGAAAGACGTTATCGCCTCGATATCAAAAAGGTTGCCAATTGTCCCGACCAGCAAGAGAGCGACGTAAACCACCAGCCCCATCATCAGAAGGGTGTCCCCATGGCGGCCGAGGAAAGACTTCCCAGGAGGGGTCTCGACTTGGAGTTCGTCAGGGTCGGTTTGCATCTTGGAACGTCCCTAGCCGGGGCCTACTAAGGCCGCGCCAGAGGTTTGTTGCCGCCGTGGCTTGCCATGGCGGGGGCCGGGTCGAGTCGGACCACGATCCTTCGCCGAGAGGCGAGGTCTTGGTCGTCGCGGGCGACAATGAGAATCTTGTTGACCCCTTCCTTGAGGGTCACATCAGTTGTAAAAGCCACCCCCTCGGACTGATCGGCCGGCCCGGCCTGGTAGAGGACTTTTCGGCCATTGGCGAAGACGATTACGTTGGCCACGCGGCGCTCATCGCGTACCACGCCCTTAAGGGTTATGCTTTCGCGAGTGACGACTACGGGCGGCATACCCTCGGAAAAGCCGATGGTGGGGGGGCGGAAGGAAGTGCTGGCCGACGGCATGCCCAGATCGACCTTGGCCACAAGGCCCTCGCGGAAGACGGTGTCGAGCACCACCACCTCTGCTGGCAGGTGCCCCTCGACGAAGTCGGGCTGCGTGCGGAAGACGAGTTTTACCGAGCGGGTCTCACCTGAGGCCATGAATCCCAGCTCGCTGCGGCCGACTTCGATGAATATTCCCTCGAGGCCCTTTTTGGGTTTGAACACCGCCACGTTCTTCTCGCTCGGCCCATCTCCGAAATTGGTCACCGTGATGTTAAGGACGATGGTCTCGCCCCGCTGGGGCCGACCGTCACCGTTGCCCTTGGAGCCCATTTCGCCGTTATCGAAAAGCTGGTAGCGCATCGAGAACTGAGGCCGGGCCTTTGGTGTGATGTTGAGCAGTCCCTCGGCCCGACCCAGGAGGCCACGGTCATCGCGTACCACGGCCACCACCTTCTCTTGACGGGCCTCCATGTTCTTAGGCAGGGTCAGGGGTAGTGACCACCGCTGCGTCTCGCCGGGGGCGACGCGGCCCAGAAGAAATTCCCGCTTGTCCAACAATGGAAGATCGGCTTCGGTCACCGCCCGGACACGGGCCAGGGGCTGGGAGCCTGGATTGGTAACGGAAAGGCTGAGAGTCACCTCTTGGCCCGCCTCGACGCGATCCGGCGAGAAGACGAACTCCATCGTGGGTTCATCCACGGCAGCCTGCCGGGGCTGGGCAACTAGGTCCGGCTCAGGCCGCGACCAGTCAACCCCAAGCGTCTTCAAGGCCCCAACGATGCGGTCTTCCTCCTCACGGGCCATCCGATTGACAACCTTGTCGGCCGCCTCCAGCAGCGCCTGGCGCGAGCCATCAGGGGCGGCAAGAAGGATGCGCTTGGCGAGCTGCACGGCGAAGTCGGTCTTGAGCCGCTCGCTTTTCTCCCGGCGGTTCAGCTCCACGGCAGCTCGGACCTCCTCTGGCTCACGCTCCTTCAGGTATGCCAAGCGGAAGAGAGGGGGCTCAGCAGCGGTGGACGCCCACTCGACGAAGGAGTGCTCTAGGTCGCTCTCTTTCCTCCCTTCGCGGACGACCTCAAAGCGGACCTCCCGGTCGTCTTCGCCCGACGGCAGCTCGACAGGGCTCACCAAGAGGTCCGGGCTTACACCGACCGACTGGATAGAGCGGTCCGATGGCAAGAGGTACTGGGCGATGGACAGCTTGAGAGCGCTTCCGTCGGATAGGTCGAATATCTGCTGGACGCTGCCCTTGCCGAAGGTCTGCGTGCCCACAAGGATGGCCCTGCCTAGGTATTTGAAAGCCCCCGAGACAATCTCGCTGGCAGAGGCCGAACCCTGGTTGATGAGAACAACTATCGGGATACGACCCTCGGTGCGCCACCCACGAGCGTAGGTGGATTTCCGGTAGGTGTTGTTCGCGCCTACGGTGATAACGATGGTCCCCTTTTCGATGAACTTATCGGCTACGAACACCGCCTGGTCGAAAAGGCCGCCGGGGTTGTTGCGCAGGTCGAGGACAAGCCCTCGGGTGGTCCCCTCCTCTCGGAAGGTCTGCAGGGCTTTTCTGAGGTCTCGCCGCGTGTTTTCCTGGAAGCTCTTGATTGTGATGTAACCGATACCGTCGCTCAGTGCATAGGCTTCCACAGCGTGGATTTTAATTATGTCGCGAACGATGGTGATCTCTTTAGGATCGGCCAGGCCCTCCCGCATGATACTGATAGTAACAGCTGTGCCCGGCTCACCCCTCAGTTTCCCCACAGCCTCAATCAGGTCCATGTTCACGGTGCTTTCATCCTCTACCTGGACGATCTTATCCTTCGACCGAATGCCCGCTCGGTAAGCCGGCGTCCCCTCCAGCGGGGAGATTACGGTAAGCTCCCCGTCTCGTATCCCGATGACGATGCCGAGCCCACCAAACGACCCTTTGGCGCTGAGGCGAAATTCCTTATTGACCCCGGGGGTCAGCAGCACCGAGTGAGGATCGAGGCTCTGGAGTAACCCGTTGACGGTTGAGTACTCGATGCGCGGCCACTCCAGGTCACTGACCATGTGGGCCTGGACGATCCTATAAACGCTTCGAAGCACCGGAACGATGTCGCCAATGGACTGAAGTGAGGGGACGGCCACGCGCCTCGTCGTCTTGCCAACGTGGATGGTGAGCGCCTCCTGGCCCGGCGCCCAGTCCACCAGGACCTCGGGCACGGCCTTTTCCAGGGCGATGAGAGCCGCCTTTAACTGCTCGGGAGGGTCTACTCTGTCGGGCTCAACGTAGTGCTCGGCAATGTGGCGCACCACTGCCTGGGTGATGACCGATGAACCTCCTTTATCCTTCTTAGAGGTGGCGCTCGAGCGGGGAAGCCCGAATACTATAGATCCACCAATAAGGATGACGACGGTGATGACGAGACGGCGGCGGAGGGCTGTAACCATGACGATGCGCTCCTGTGAGAACCCAAGGTGCAAAAGGTAAAGCTAATAAACTTCTCAGGTTATGTCAACTGAAAAGACCCCTTAGGGACTATTGGGGTCAAAGAGGCCAAAAATTAGGGGGCGGTAGATACCGAAGGGTTCGGAGACCCAAGCCTTTGGCGAAGCCCCCGTCTTAGCGAGCCGCCGGGGAACGGACGGTGTAAAGGGGCTTCTCGCGGCTGGAGAAAATCCCTGCGAACTGGTCCTTCGAAAAGCCGTAGAGCCGGCCGGACTTGCGACGGAAGTGAAGCTCCACCTCGCGGTCCTTGCTCAATCCGCGCACGATGATCTTCTCCCCGGTAGCCACTACTACACATCCCTGGTAGGCAACCGGCTCGCCCCTGGCCAGCTGACGGAAAAAATTCTTGGTCAAGGCGGTGTATTGTTTCACGCACCATCCTTCACGAGTAGGGCGTGGTGGAAAGCATAATGACCTTCGATCTCCTCTACCACTTCTTCAACGACGAAGGCGGGTGTAAAGAGCCGGCCGAGGTCCTCCTGGGTGAAGAAACGGTCGTAGTGGTCGCGGTGGACGGTCCAGTTGCGGCGGCGCACCTCCCCCGGGTAATGTTGGAAGTTGGTCGAAAAGACGGTCAGCAGCAGACAGCCTCCCTGTGCCATCACCCGCTGGAGTCCGGCGATGTAGCGGGCCTGGTCGGGAACCTTGACGTGGTGAAAGATCCCGTAATCTACGGCAATGGGAAAAGTGGCGGGCGGAAATGGCAGATGGAAGGCGTCGGCCAAAAGCCAGTGTATGGGCACTCGCACTACGGCGCTGGCTTCAAATCCTCTGGCCCGCTCTAGGGCCATCGGCTCGTAATCCAGGGCCACCACCTGATGGCTGAGGTCGGCGAAGGCGATTGAGTGGCGGCCTTCCCCGCACCCGATATCCAATACAAGGCCTCCGGGAAAGCGCTGACGGGCCCGATCGAAGTACTCCACCACCTGGGCGGTCGGGCCCACCGTGGGCCAGCCGTGTTTCCCCGTCTCGTAGGCCCGGCGGAAAAAACCCTTCATCCGACGGTAAATCACGAATGAGTCCTTACAGGGTCCCCTCTAGGGGGTGTGGTGGAACCACGAAGGGGAGATCAGGAGGCGGCCCGGGCGCTGCTGCGGGCAGGATGCTCCAGCAGGCGGAGGACCTGGGTGTCGGCATACTCCTCGAAGTCGCCGTAGTAGGTGGCCACGTCGAAAAAGGGGCCGTCGCCTGAGGTAAGCACAACGGCCTCAACGGCGGCCTCCGCCAGGGCTTCCAGGGCGTAGATGCTGCTGACCGGCGCCGCGACGACGATGCGGTGGTCGGGCTCGAGACGCCGGAGGAACTCGACGGCCGTCAGGGCGGTGTAGCCCGTGGCCATGCCGTCGTCCACGACGATGGACGTCTTTCCTCTCAGGTCGGGAAGATGGGTGTAGGACCCCAGGGCGCGTCTGCGCTGGTCGAGGACCTCGCGAGCCTCATCCACTGCCTGAGACACGGCCCCATCTTCCATGGCCAGGATATGTATAAGCTCGTGGTTGAGCCGCAGGGTTCCGTCGGGGGCCAGAGCCCCAACCCCGGCCTCCCGACGCCACGGCAGGTGGACCTTAGCCACCAGACAAAGCTCGATAGGCAGGTCGAGGCGACGTGCCAAGGGGGCGGCTACGGGAACTCCACCTCTGGGAATGGCTACGACGACGGGGTTGGCATAACCATTGGAGGCGAGCCTTTTGGCCAACGCCTCACCGGCCGCTGTACGATGGGCAAAGTCAGGCATTCTCTCCAGCCACCGATTAGAAAAACAGCCCTTTACGGGGTATTAATTCCAGACATTTCTCAAGCCCCGTCACCGGGGCCGCCTTATAGTGTATACCATCTCAGGTGCGATGGAGCAAGCATTTCGTGCATCAATACTCATGTTTTCGACAGGTCTCGTGCGGAACAAACCGCCGGCCTGGAACGTCAAATTCGCCGAACGCGCCCAAGTCCGGGAGGCCCAGCGTCGAGTTCCACAGGCGGGCTCACCTCGACGGAGGAGCGTGGAGGCTTGCGTTAAGCTCCCGCCTCGCCTCCTCGACTATCCACGGGGTGTATTGGCCTGCCAAGTGGAGGCGGCCGAAGAGCCTTTCGGCGTCGGACCACTCCATGGACAGACGGCCGACCAAGAGCGCCGGCACGAGAAGCGCGTTGAGGTGTGGGACGGACTCGGCAGCGAGGCGACGGCTGAAGCGACCGTCTTCTGTGAGCACGGCGTCGGTCCCGGCCATCTGGTGACATATCAACAACGCCTCTTCGAGGGAGAGGGCGTCGACGGGCGGGCCGGACAACGCGATGAGTCCGCCTTCCCTCATCGTCTGCTGGATAACGGTACCCTCGACTCCAACTAGGCGCGGTTGGAAGAGTTCAGCAGCTACGGCAGGCGGAGAGAAAAGCGTGACTACGCGAGCGAGAGGCTCCAGGCCTCCAGTCTTGGCCAAGAGGATGAGGCTGTGAGCATCTGCCGTTACCCTCTCGGCTCGTGCGAACCACGCTGCCGCCCCCTGCGGCGTCCAATTCCTATCCATGACCCCCTCTTGTTCTGTAGACCGGACATCTATACCACGACCAGCCTCTGGATGTAAAGGCTCGGCCTGCATTGCCTCAATAGCCATCCTCGAGGCGGTCCGCCTACGCTCTTGCCTTGATGGGAGCTAGTCCGTATGGTAGCATGGGTTATCAGTGCCTCAACCGAGATTGGTCAGGCTGTGATTGGATGGCGCCGCTTCGGCAGACCGGGGCGGCCTTTGCCTTGGGTGCGAAGGAGAGAGAGTTGGCGTCCAGAGAGACCAAGCGTTACCGGACGCTCCGGTCCTTCTTGGAGGAGCGCTTCCCGTTCCCCGTTTGGCCGATCTTCGTTGACTCGGGCGCCAGCCCCCCAACCAGGTACGGCCTCTCCCAGACCGGCGGGTGCCTCTACTGTTACAGCCAAGGGCCTCCGACGTCCCTTCAGGACCCACCCGTTCCGGTGGCCGAGCAGGTCAGCTCGGGGCTGGAGCGGCTACGCCGCCGACATCCCTCTGCATGCGCCATCGCATCTTTCAGGCCCTCCTCCAACGCCCACGCCCCCATAGACGTCCTTCAGCGACGATATGGAGAAGCGCTGGAGGTCGACGGAGTGGTGGGCATCGCAGTGGGAGTCCGATCCGAAGATCTCACCGAAGAAGCCCTGCGGCTCCTTGAGGGGATCGCCAAGACCCACGAGGTCTGGCTCGAAATGGGCCCCCAGACGGTCCACGACGAACAGCGGGCCCTCGTGGACCGAAGCGAGATTTCGGCGCATTGGGTTGAGGCCGTGGAAATAGCCGCAGGGCGTGGCATCCACCAGGTGATCCATCTAATCCTCGGGCTGCCTGGCGAAGAGAGGGCAGAGACGCTTGAGACAGTCAACACTGTAGCCGCCCTACCTGTCGACGGGGTGAAGGTCCACCACCTCATGGTCCGCGAGGAGACCGACCTGGCGCATCTTTGGCGGCGGCGTCACTTCACCCTCATTTCGGCCGAGGCATACATTGATCTCGCCGTGGCGGTCCTGGAGCACCTGCCTCCGGAGGCGGTCATTCACCAGCTGGTAGCCGAGCCCAACCCAGGGGAGCGGCTGCTCGCCCCGCGTTGGCGCCAGAGCCCTGAGGAGATGCTGGTGACTATTGACGCCGAGCTGGCCCGCCGCGATACACGTCAGGGAGCTCGGCTCACCCGCCGAAAGGAAAGTTACTAGAGAGACCGCGAGAGGGCTGATCTTCTCGAGAAGGAGCGTGAGAGCATGTCCAAACGAGAGCGGTACGTATTCATCTGCATGAACGATCGGCCACCCGGCCACCCGCGAGGCTCCTGCCACGAGCGGGGCTCCATGCGGCTCAGGGAGAGGCTCACCGAGCTGCTGATGGAAAAGGGCCTGCTCCAAGAAGTCCGCGTCATAGGGACCACCTGCCTAGATACCTGTGAGAGCGGCGTCACTATGGCCGTCTACCCCGACGACGTCTGGTACGGACGAATCATGGTGGAGGACGTTGAAGATATTGTGGAGCACCACTTTCTGGGCAACCAACCGGTTGAGCGACTAACCCTCGGGCCCGACGACTTCGAATAAGTTCGGTGATATGCGGGGGCGGCCGAAATGGCTCTGTCCCCATAGAAAAAAAGCGGGGCGCCCTGTCGGGGCGCCCCGCTGCTATCTTAAAATTTGGTTTTGTACTGTAATGTGATACGTCTCGACGTCCGGCCCGATGCCCCCTGAGTCTAATCTTCCAAGAGGAGGTATTTGGCCTCCTCGGGGTCGAGCTTTTTGATCGCTTCGTAAGACCGCTTTCGATCCTCATCGGTTCGGGACAGATAGTACTGCATCAGAAGGTCGTCCAGCGCGGCTTCCTTGCGCTCCTCTTCGTCGATCTCTTCGAGCTCATCGGCCGCGTTGGGGTCAAGCTCCCTCGTATCCTCCAACGCCTTCTGCTTTTCTTCTTCGGTTTGCGCCACCAGGAAGCGCCGTCGGGCGTCCTCCAGCCCGACATCCAGTCTCTCATACTCCAACGCATCTCCGTTCAAATTATCGAGATCCCTGGCCTCCTCGGCGTCGAGCCGCATCATCTCCTCCAGGGCCCGCTTGCGCTCCTCGTACGTCTGGGCGAGCAGGAACTGCCGCCGAGCCTCATCAATTGCGGCATCCTCGTCTTCGTCCCCGTCAAGCCCGAAGGTGCTGATAGATGTTGGCTCGGCCCCATTGATCGGCTCTGTAATCGGGGTGCCGGTGGCCAGAACAGCCAGCTTGAGCGCCCCTGAGGAGACGGTGGCCAAAAGGGTGCTGGGTAGGCCCGTAAGCCGTATGAGGGATTCGATCACCTCCTCCAGCGAAATCTTGTCGTAGTCAACCGTCAAGGGGTGGGCGGGAATGTTCTCCGACCCTCCAAGAAGAAGGCCGCATTTCTTTTCAAGGGCCCTGAAAACTTCCGGGGCAAGGGCGTCACGGGCCTTTAGGCTCAGCGCTCCGTTATCGCAGCTTAACTTTAGGGCACCATTAGCCTCGGTGGCGCCTGCCCAGGCCGGCGCGGCGGCGAGCCCAATCGCCAGCAGTGCTGCCAGTGTAACGAGTCCTCTTCGCGTCATAAGTTCTATTCCTCTTCTTTTAAGAATGCCTTCCTCTAAATCAAATATCGATTCTACGATACGGGTGAAAAAACCTGGCTCCTTTGAGAACATGGTTTATCACTCACTGCCTAGTTCACACATGTTTTGGGGTGGTTATACTAGACACAGTATTCCACGTTGCAATTGAACATGTCAAGGAATTTTTTAGTTGCGATTTCAAATGCTGAGACATGGTTCAATCTTTTCCTTATAACGCCGGATAGCAGGCCTGAGCTACCCCCAGCCTTGCTCCACGCGGTACCCGCTAGCGAAGCAGATGACTAGCTTTAACAGGGCCCTTGCACACGATCTGAGTTTGTGACCGTCATCTATGCCCTCTTCCTCCTAAACATCAACTACTTTGACACCATCAGCACGGAAATCGGTCAATTCGAGCAGGCAGGTTTTATTGTCGATCGCAAATTTCTGCGAGCGGGGCTGATCCTTTTCGCCGTACCGGGAGGGCCAGTGAGGTCTCTTGGATGGTCCACGCCTTGGCCTTCCTCTTCTTCATTCGCCAGCTTGTCTTGTAGGATGGGGGGAGTGGTCTCAGTAGTCTTCGAAGATCCCGAGAGAGGCATCCTATAGGCCGGCCACGTTATGGGGGCAGAGCTCCCTGAGGAAACGGAAGGAGTAGATACCGGTATTGTGGCCGTCGCTCCAGGACATATTTACGGCGTAGGCTCCAACGAGACTGATCTCATCGATTTTAAGAGCGTCCTGCGGGGACTCCCCGCTGATCACTCTCAGGCCACCGGCGGTCTTACTCCGCTCGTCCGAGCAGATGGCGCAGGGGCAGGCCCGGCGAAGGTAGTCATACGGCATTTCGCAGGAGTGCTCGTCGGCCCATTCGATCCGAAGGGTCTGGGTTTCTTGAAGCCGCTGAATCTTCAAGGGCTTGGTTGCTGCCTCAGGGGTTTTCATCGTCTTTCCAAGTACCTCGAATTGTATTGGTCGCGGGCCAACCGCTCCAAGCCGGCCACCACATCCTCCATAAATGGATGGAAACCCTTGACGTAGCCGCCGATGGTAATCAGGCGCGAGGCCATCCCCAGCAGCCCCTGGCCCGAGAGTTGCTCGGGCATAGCCTGGCGAAGGACGAAGGTGATCCGTGTGCCCTCGCCCTCCGGGTTGGGCTCAAGCCGGAAGCGGCCCCCGTAAAATAGCAAATCGCCAAGCCCGTCGGGCTGCTCGAACTCGAGCTCGTAGACTCGATCAGCCTCACTTACGTACCTGGTCCGGTAGGCTAGGATTGTCCAGAAGAAGATGAGGCCGAGCTGGTAATGCTCTTGGTATATGTAAACCTCCTCCGGGGAGTTGAGCTTGACGACGGAGAGGTCTTGGTTGGCAGAGACCTCCTCGGGCCAGCGCCCGGCGATCACCTTGAGGTCATCGGGGCCGGCAAGGTAGCGGGCGTACTCGACCTCCGGAGATCGATAGGGCTCCTGAGCCCAGGAGCGATAGTCGGTAAGAGCCTTCCAGAGCTCGGCAGGCTCAAGAGAGCTATGGCAGACCGCCGTATTGATTATCTCCTCTGTATCCTCAACAAACTCCACGCGAGGTATCTCCTGGTGGAAGTCGCACCGAACAAGCTTGGCCGCCTCGCGGGCGGCCATGTATCGGTCTACCCACCGGTAGCCGTAAAAGCCCATGGCCAGCACGATCATGAAGATGATGAGCCGGGGGTAAGAGAGCTCCCGGCCCCGCATCCACTCCCTGTAGCGCTTCCAAGGCGAAAAAGGGTCCACCGTTTTACCCCCAGAGTCGTTGGTGAGGGAGGAGCCTTATGCTATCACAGGAGCTTCGGGGGGCGCAATTAACCCAATGCGGGTGTCAGGATTCCATCGGAGACAGCCTTACTCCCGAAGGCCCCCTAAAGGCCGGTCAGCACCTGCTTCACTAGAGTCAAGAACCTCTCGGCCTCAACGGCCGTTGCGACCGCCGACGGCGCCCCTTCGTCCCAGGAGGCTCTGACCCTTCCTCGGGCGGCTCCTTCGGTTTCCACCTCGAGGCGCGCCTTCCGCGTCTTTACCAATGACGGGTCGAGCGCCACCGCGAGGGCCAGGGGGTCGTGTAGGTAGAGACCATCGAACCCGACCCTGAGGTTGTGGAAGGCCATGGTGAGACCGGTTACGGCCTCGAGGAAGGCTAGGAGATCGGCCGATGTGCCCGCCAGGCTCTTCCACCTTATCAGGTCGGCCCGCTCCAGCACCACCTGGTGGGTGATATCGAGGGGCACCAGGGTCAAGGGCAGCCCGCTCGCGAAGACCAGCCTGGCCGCCTCTGGATCGACGTAGATGTTGAACTCGGCGTATTCAGTAACGTTTCCCCGCTCCTGAATGGCCCCGCCCATCACCACCATGGATTTAAGATGAGTCATAGCGGTCGGGGCGGCCTGGATCGCCCGGGCCACGTTGGTTAAGGGTCCGGTTGCAACGAGGGTGAGCTCGCCCGGCGCGGCGGCCACGGCCTCGCCAATCGCATCCCATGCCGGGGTCGACAGAAGCGAGAGGCGCCTAGGAGGAGGGTAGCGCCCGCGCGCGCCGCCTAGGCCGTCGTCGCCGTGGACCTCGGCGGCTGAGAAGAGATCCCGGTGCAAAGGCGCATCCGCCCCCCGAGCCACTGGAGGAATTTGGTCAAGTCCAAGCCGGTCGAGAACCAAGAGCGTGTTGGCGGTCGCCTGGTCCAAATCAATATTGCCCGCGACGGTGGTCACCAGCTCAACGGCCGCATTAGGCCACCGGCAGGCCAGGCAGAGGGCTATGGCGTCGTCCACCCCGGTGTCCACGTCGACAATTAGTCTCTGGGGCTCGGAAACCGTCCCCCCAGGCTGTTCTCTCATGGTGCTCATCGAAGGAATTCCATCCAGCTCATCTTGGGGACGAAGGCGAGGCGCGCGCGGGCCCGCTCGGAGCTGATAAAGCTCTCGCGACGACCGAAGGCGCCGTTTATTCGGGGTACGCCTGATAAGTATTCGCGAATGAGAGAGCGGCTAGAGAGTTCCGTCCCGTTATCGGCGGCGGCCACAAAGAGCGCTTCGAAGGGTTGGAGGTCCTTGGTGATGAGGGCCATGGAGACCGCCGCGGCAAGGTCCGCCACGTGAATGTAGGCCCAGAGGTCGCGAATCCAGTCGGGCCGGGCCGGCTCGGCAGTGTACTCCCGGTAGATGTCGTACTCCTCGGGAACCCATACCCAGGGCGCTCTAAGAGCCAGGATGCGTAGATCGGATCGGGCGGCGGCCGCCCGGCAGGCATCCTCACCAGCCAGCTTGCTCAGGCCGTAGGGGTCGACGGGCCTGGCCGGATGGTCCTCGTCCACAGGCAGGAATCGGGGATCGGGGAGACCCTCTCCAAGGGCGAAGCCGAGCACGGAGTCGCTGGAGCAGTAGATGAGCCGTGCCACCCCGCCCCGGAGGCAGGCCTCGGCCACGCAGAAGGTACCGTAGGCGTTGACCCGGTAGAGCTCCTCAGGGCTCGCTCCGGCTCGGGGGAGGAGCGCGGCCAAGTGGACAACGGAGTCCCACGCAGGGATGATTGCGGCGAGGGCTGCTGGGTCGGTGACGTCCGCCCGGTGGTAGGTCTCAACGGGCAAGTCGGCCTCGGCCAGGTCGAGTACGCCGACGGAGAACCCCTCGGCAGCAAGGGCCCCAACCAGGTGGCGACCTACCAGGCCCGCCCCTCCGGTCACCAGCACCCGTTCGGCTCTAGGTATTCCCCCCATCGCTCCTCAGATATGCCTCGGCGGAAGCATGATTAAAGCTACCCCTCGTCATTCGATGCGTGAATTTGCAAACACCAGGAACGCAGAAACACCCCTCCCTCGAAGACTCCTCTTCGAGCTTCTCCTCTCGCGGCCCCACGACCGCTTCGGATGGGCATCTCTCAAACCGCTCTATGGGGTATGATAGCTTGCGGACGTTCTTATGGGAAGGGTCGGGCTTAAGTTCGGCGACGCTCAAGCCCCCAGCGCGCGTGCTCGGCCACCAGGGGGTCTGGGTCTTCGGCCATCTCGGACAGCAACGCCGCCGCCTCGGGGATCGCCGAATTGCCCAGGGCAACGGCCAGGTTGCGTCGGAAACCCCGGAATTTCGTCCTCCGAATCGGACTGCGACGGGTGGCGCGTAGAAAGGCCTCTTCGTCCCACGATACGAGCTCGGCCAGAATCGGGTGCAGAAAGGCAGGGCGGGCTGCAAAAACCTCCTCTTTGGTCGTGGCCACCCCCGGGTTGTAGGGACAGACGTCTTGACAAATGTCGCATCCGAAGAGGTGGCGACCCATCTCGTCTCTCAGTTCCTCGGGGATGGACTCTTTCAGCTCAATGGTGAGGTAAGAGATGCAGAGGCGGGCGTCAAGCACGTAGGGCTCGACAAGCGCTCCCGTTGGGCAGGCCTGGAGGCACAAGGTGCAGGAGCCGCACTGATCGACGGCCGGCGCGTCGGGCTTGAGCTGGGCCGTGGTCAGGACGACGCCGAGGAAGATAAAGGAGCCTAACTCGTCGTTGAGAAGGCAGGTGTTCTTCCCTATCCAGCCGAGTCCGGCAGCCTGGGCGAGGGCCTTCTCCATGACAGGCCCCGTATCCACGTAGGAGCGGGTGGCCTCGTCGGGATCGGCCTTCTCGATGAAGGCGCCTAGTTCGCGGAGCCTCTTCTCCATGAGGCCGTGGTAGTCGTCGCCCCAAGCGTAGCGGGAGACCCAGCCGCGGGAGGGCTCGTCGAGGTTGGTCGAGAAGGGTTCATCGGTATTGTAGAGCAAGCCCACGACGACGACCGAGCGGCAGTCTTCCAAGACCTGCCGGACATCCATCCGACGGGACGGACGACGGGCCAAATACTCCATCCGGCCGTGGAACCCTCTGTCGAGCCACTCGGCGAACCGGGCGTGCTCGGCCGTCGGGACTGCCGGGGCAACCCCGACAAGGTCGAATCCTAGACGGCTGGCCTCGGCCTTGACCGCGCGGGTTAGGTCCATCGCGACTCCGGCGGTGGGCAATCCCTCGGCGGGAAATTCCCACCCCTATGGTTCACGTTCATCGACAACCTCGCAGACAGCCCGGCCACTCTGCCCTTACAGTATTCGGCTTGGCATGCGGGGCTCTCTCTCATACTTAGGGGGCTCTGCGGGGGTTGTCAAGTGAGGGGGGAGCGTGGGCACAGAGGAATCGGGGCATGGGGGCCCGTGAAGCGGAGCTTCCAGAGCCAATCAAATATTCATCTGTGAATGTGGGGCGTGGCGAAATAAATTATCAGAAATTGACCGCATACAGATAACGAGTTCCAGCGGTGGCCACCACGGAATAGCCCGCCTTTCCTAGAGCCTCAATGACGGGGTTGAGGTCGCAGGGCTCCAATTCGAAGCTGTGCACATTTCCATTCTCGGCCCCGCCCATGCTCACGGAAATAATCCCTCCACCATTGTCTCGCACAATCCCAAGGGCCTTATTTAGGCCTTCGGGGTCGTCCTTGAGGTCCACGTCGATGCGGTTCGCCGCGCGGGAGATGCCCATAACTTTGATAAAAATCTCGAAGAGGTCCATCGCCGTGATGACGCCGACCACCTTGCCCTGTTCATCTACCACGGGCAGGCCTCCAATTTTGTGCCGATGGATAAGGCGGGCCGCCTCGGCAACGTTTTGGAAGGGGTGAATGGTGAAAACTTCCTCGGTCATCACGTCGGCGACGGTCAACTCGCCGGGAAGGTGATACTCGATTTCCTGTCCATTCTTTCCACTCTTTTTGGACGATTTCGGCTTGAGTCTTCCCTGCTTCAACGGGGAGGGCAAGGGTTTGCCCCTCCACAGGGGAACGAGCACCATTTTGATGTCGCTTATGGAGACGACACCGACTAGAGTCCCCTCCTGGTCTACAACCGGAAACCGACGAATGCCGTGTTTCTCAAGGAGGTCGTAGGCCTCTTCCAGGTTTGTCTCGGGCGAAACCGTGAGGACGTAGGTAGTCATGCCGTCCTTCACCAACATGATGCGATCCTCCTTTATAGAACCAATCAGCCGGCTAGACGGCCTCGTTGACGAGCAACCCCGTCATCTGCTTCAGTTTGGCGGCCAGCGCTAAAACCTCTTCGGCGGGAATCTCCCTGACGACCTCCCCGGAGGCGTCATCAATGACGACGAAGCCGGGCCGCCCCGTCTCATCATCCACGAAGGCTTTGATGCTGAGCGTCTGCGGAGCGGGCACGGAGCCTTCCCCCCCAGCGCTGGAAGAGCGAGTTCTGCGCGATCGAGAAGGTGAAGATGCCAAATCGCCCACTCCCCCGGCCCTAACACCCCGGCCTATGTTTCCCACACCGTTCGCGCTCATTATTCTCAACCTCGCCTGTTTATTCTTTATTATTATCGGACCATCGTCCCATTTATGTTAGCAATTGCCGCAACTTCTTTAGAAAATCCGATGTACAGCTTGAAACCACTGATGTGTTGGCTCGTAGTATATTAGTATATACAGTTTCCAGATGTTGTGGACAGGGGACGCAGACCTGTCTTTACGAACCAGCGTTGACGTTTTGACCTCATGAGCGGGATTGTCCGTTCTCGAGCGCGCCCCTGAGGCCACTTTACACCTCCTCAGGCCCTCGGATAGGATAACCCCTCATCAATAGCCTGCTGGAGGCTTCCTGGGAAAGGTCCCGTGTCCGTAGAAGTGCTCACAATCCCGAGCGGACGGTACTCGCTTGCCGCTGTCTGCCATACCCCCATGGGCGACGGCCCATTCGCCACCGTTGTTGCCTGCCACGGCTTGCTCTCGTCCAAATCGAGCCGCAAGTACCTGCAGCTTGCTGAGATTGCAGTGGCGGCTGGGCTGGCTTTTGTGCGGTTCGATTTTCGCGCGATTGGAGGCAGCACGGGCGGGCCCGAGGCGATAACCCTCTCGGGCCGGCTCGAGGACGCCCGGGCGGTGCTGGGATTCCTCAAGAGCTATCTCCCCGCTGACGCCTCACGGGTGGGGCTGATGGGATCGAGTCTTGGGGGCGTCGTGGCCTGTGCCACGGCCCTCGCAGAGCCCTCTGTGGGCGCGACGGCGGTTTGGTCGACACCGTACGACCTCTATGGGCTTTTATCTCGCCGGGGCCAGCCCGGCACAGAGGGCCTCGCCCCCCTGCCTGAGGCCTTCTTCGAGGACCTAGAGGGACACCCTCTGCTGGAGCTCCCTGGGGGGCAATCACGGGTGTTAATAATCCACGGCCAAGCTGACGAGGTGGTCCCCGTAGCTCACGCCCATCGCTTATTCGCCCAGGCGGAGGAGCCCAAGCGACTGATCATCCTGCCCGGCGTAGATCACCGCCTCAAGGACCCCGACCATCGGCAGAGGGCTGCTGAGGCGACCGTACAGTGGTTCGCCGCCATGTTGGGGAAAAGTGGGTAGGTGTTCTGGTTACGGGTCACTCGATCCGTATGTGGCCTTTCATGCCGAGCTCTGCGTGCCCCTCGATCGTGCACAAGAAGTTGTAGGCGCCCTTCTTGACTGGGATGAAGTAGAGCTCCATGGAGCGGCCCGGGAATACCTCGAGAGCCTTGAAGTATGGTGCTTTGATTTCGCCGTCGGTATTTTGCACTTTACGGGTTGCGATGGCTTTGAAAAAATTCTCAGCCGTGAAATAGTGCTTCGACGCCCCTTTGTTTGTTATCACTAGCTTGTAAGGGACGCCCTCCCGGAAGACCAGCGTTGACGGTGCGAAGGCGTGCTCTTTTTGCGTCACACTGACGGTTTTCATCTTGGTCCAATCCGCGGCCTTCACGCGTTCAGCCGCATCGCGAACGTAGTCCGCGCTCCCCATTCCCATCAATACGAAAACCGTAATTGCCACGACCGCCGCACTGACTCTCGCGCTCATATTATCTCCTCCTTTCTAGAAGAGCTTGTCCAACTGGAAATCTACATGACCCTCTCCAACCGATACGGGGTTATTCGGATAGCTCCCCCCCAGGTCGCCTGGCTGGGGCGGGCCAACTAATCCGTCCCCGTCGAGTCGGGCTGAGACCTCCACTTCTCCTTCGAAGCGGCCGGAGGGAATCATCATGTGCTGGGGGCCGATGGTGTAGCTGTGCGGGAAGGTAGGCCCCTGGAGGCGCACCACGGCAACGGGCATCTTAGAGCCTGAAGGTCGGGCTATAATGAAGAGGACTGCCTCGGGCGAGGTATTCCCATCTAACCCGGGGGCTAAAGAGATGCGTCCCTCTATTGTGGCGGCTTTCCCGATGGGTGGGTGCCATGGCGGCAGCTTCAAGGGGGAGGGGGACTCTGCGAATCGCTCCGTCGTGGCAGAGGCCTGAATCTCTCTCG
The DNA here is from genome assembly GCA_022562795.1 of Nitrospinota bacterium. Taxonomy (GTDB): domain Bacteria; phylum JADFOP01; class JADFOP01; order JADFOP01; family JADFOP01; genus JADFOP01. Next base: position 17,047 of record JADFOP010000011.1, on the reverse strand, counting down.
GCGGTGGCTCGGCATTCTGGGTGTTGCAGCCCGCCAAAACAAGGGCTAGCCAGAGGGCCAAAGCCCAATGGTACGCTGGTCTCAATGGCTTCTCACCTTGCTGCGGGTTCCCGGGTGCAGGGATTCCGTATTATCGTCATCATGGGTGGGCCTGCCCCCCCCGGCCGGGGCTTGGGCCGGGATGGTCGGACCAAGCGGAAGCGAACCTCAGCTTTTCCTCGACGTGTTGGCGTAAAAAGTTGAGAGGGTCTGGTCTACCCGCTTGCTATTGCAAGAGGGACACCTGACCTTCTTTGTCTCCCGCTCTGAAATTGAAAGGGTGTACTCGAACTCCTCACCGCATTTCTTGCAAACAAACTCATAGATCGGCATCTTGCTGCCCTCCTAAATCCAACCGGAAAGACCTTGGGATTCACCTCTGTCTATTATACCGCAGTTGGGACGCAGTGGAAGGGTTTTAATGACTTAGAGAAGGGTCGAGAGGGAGGTGTCGAATGAGACGGGCCAAACGGCCCTGTCGGCGGCCATGCGCGCCTCATCCCCCGGTGATCAGGAGCGCGAGCTTATACAAGATTATGGTAAGGACCGCTGTGAAGGGGAGGGTGATGAGCCAGGAGTTTGCGATATTACGAAGCATACGGAGATTTAGAGCGGCGATACCTCGGGCCAACCCTACGCCGACAACGGCCCCCACAATGGTATGGGTTGTAGAGAGAGGCAGGCTGAGCTTGGAGCCGACGAGAATGGTCGTTGCGGCTGCAAACTGGGCCGCAAAGCCGCTGGCGTGGGTGAGGTGGGTGATCTTCTTGCCGATGGTTTCGATGACCTTGTAGCCATAGGTCGCCAGGCCAAGAACGATGCCCATCCCGCCGAGAAGGAGAACCCAGGTGGGGACCTCAACCTGCGCACCCAAAGGCTCGTGGCGTAAGACCCCTAAGATTGCCGCAAGCGGCCCGATGGCGTTGGCCGTGTCGTTGGAGCCATGAGCGAAAGCCACGTATCCGGCGGTCACGATTTGAAGGAAGCGAAATACCCCCTCGACCGACTGCGTCGGGCGGCCGTCGGCGCCGGCCGGGGGCAAAACTGCGCGCGAGATGAAGCGGCGCCCGATGAAGGTGCAGGCCAGCCCTACGGCCGCGGCAATCCCCATCGCCTGGGGCAGGGGGAAATCGAGATGGAGATTCTTGAGACCCTTGTAGATGAAGGATAAGACCAGGATGAAGACCACCACGAAGACGAACCATGGCGCGTATAGGTTGGCCGAAGCCAATGGGTCGGGCGCCTCGAGGATCCGGCGGCGGATGAAGACGAAGAGGCCGAATGCGATGGCCCCACCCACGAGGGGCGAGAAGATCCAGCTAGCGGCAATCAGGCCGATCTTGGCCCACCGGATGGCCCCCAAACCGCCGCCAACCAGACCGAAGCCAACGACCGCCCCCACAATGGAGTGGGTGGTGGAGACCGGCATACCGAGGGCTGTGGCCACCTGAAGCCAGATGGCAGCTGCCAGCAGGGCCGAGGTCATGCCCCAGAGAATGAGGTTGGGGTTGGGCGCGAAGACGGCCGGGTCCACCATGCCTTTTCGGACGGTCTCGGTCACGTGGGAGCCGACGAGAACCGCCCCGGCCAACTCGAAGACCGCCGCGATGATCACGGCCTGCTTTAAGGTTAAGGCGCCCGACCCCACGGAGGTCCCCATTGCGTTGGCTAAATCGTTGGCCCCGATGTTCCAGGCCATGTAAAGGCCGGCAGCCGCAGCAATGAGGAGAATGATTGCCGGAGGGGGCATGAGAGCCGAGAGAGTTTACTTAGCCAGGAGCAGGCGCACCCGGTTGGCCATGCGTTCGGAGTAGTTGGCCAGATGGGCAACCTTTTCAGAAACCTGATACCACATCATTACGCTAATGGGGTCGGTCTGGTCCTCGATGGTGAAGAGCTTGCGGATAAAGGCGCGGTGGAGACGGTCCGATTTGTATTCTTCCTCGCAGAGCTCGTTCACCATCTCCAGGACCTTGGCGGCCTCCGGCCCGCCGAAGGAGGCCTCAACGAGCTTATCCATCTCCTCGGTGATATCGGCTCCCATGCGGCAGCAGACCATCACCTGGTCCAGGAAAGCCTCGAACTCAGGGTTAAAGCCCTCGAGGAACGGTAGGGGACGAAGGGTCAGGAGGTCGCCTACATCTTCTGCGCAATCTGAGACAGCATCCTGCGCCGACAAAACGTCCAGGATATCGGCCCGGTCGACAGGCATGAAGATGCTGCGTGGGAGGTGCTCCCGCACATCGTTCTTAATTTCGTCGGCCTCCCACTCGAGCCGGGAAATTTCCCGTTGCAGTTCCCGTAACCGCTCGAAATCGCCCTCCTTGACGACCTCAAAGAGCCCGGGAATCTTCTCGCAGCACTCCCGGACCTTTCGCATATGTTCCTGAAGAGGGCCAAAAGGGGGGCGTCCGAAAAGCTTGGCGATGCTACGCATGGAGGCAAATTCCTCGCTCGTTGATAGGGTTCAGGCCGCCTGCCCGCAACCCAACCCCCTTACATAGGGCTAGAAATCACCCTATTGTTGGAAGGTCGATTAGTTATACCCCAGCCACGGTTGAAGTTCAAGAACTCCGCGACGTTCAACCCGCTTGCATGTCCCCATCGTAGGCAACACCGGTGGGCGAGCGGCCTAAAGGGCTAGAGGCGAAGCTCGATGATGTCGCCGTCGTGGAGCACGTAGTCGCGCTGGACCTGCTGGCCATCGAACTTCCCGCTGCCCCACAATCGGGCAGCCTTGAGCTGATTCGCGAAGTCCTTGTGGACGGCCGCAGCCGCATCGAGGACCGTCGCGCCCACCTCCAGGATAAAGGGGCTTTCCATGTCGGGCTTCTTCCCGGGGGCCTTGGTGTAGACGCGCATAATGGCCAGGGCATCGAAGAAGGCCCGCCTGACGCCCTCCAGCGTTTCCGGCTCAAGGATCGAGCAGGCTGCCGTGATGAATGTCTCGCCGCACGCTGCCTCCAGGGTGCGGTAGCCCTCGGCCCCGCCCGGCTCGTCCACCTTCGTGCCGACCACAAGCGCGTGCTTTTTTCTCCAGCCTTCCTCTGGCGGAGTAACGTCCCCCCGAGGGCGCAGGGCGATCTTCCAGCGGGCGAGCTCCTCTCGGATCATCTCCACCGCCAAGGCGGGCTCGTCGGTGACATCCACCACGAGGCAGTAGCCGTCGGCTCCGAAAAGCACATTGGACAGCCACGATACAGAGGCCTCATCGCCCAGGGGGGGGAGGTCCACCATCTGGACCTGGATGTTCTCGAAGGTCATCATCCCAGGCTGTGGCATGCGTGTGGTGAACGGCCAGGGGGCTACCTCGGATTGGGCATTGGTCAATGCCTCGAGGAGGGCCGACTTCCCGCTGTTGGGCAGCCCCGTGAGCATCACCTGCGCCGCCCCTTCCTTCTTCACTCCGTAGAGGAACCCGCGTCGGACTGGGCCGGCTTTTTTTTCGGCCTGCTCCTTGAGCTTCTTGATCCTCTGGCGGAGCTTGCCCAGAACCCTATCAGTCCCCTTGTGGTGGGGGGTGGCCCGGATCATCTCCTCAATGGCGCGTATTTTCTCTTCAGTGGTCTTGGCGGCGCGGAAGACTTTCTCCGCAACGTAATATTCCGGGGGTAAGTTGGCCGACATGACAGGACACCCGTGGTTCGGGTTTGGGCTCTAAGAATAGGGCGGGCGGCAGGGCTGTGTCAAGCCGGAGGGGGGCGAGGGGAGCACATGAATTACCCCACAACCAAAAATCCTGTCACGTACATGATTAAAAGGCCTGAAAGAAATCCGAGGGCATTCGTGACCGTAAAGATTTCAAGCCATTTCCCTTTTGCCATATGATTCAGGATGTCGAAGGAGACATCGAATATGGCGCCAGCTCCGATGGAGAGGAACAACACAGCTATGGCCGCAGAATATGCAAAGCCCCCAATCAAGGTCCCGAGGATGGTGGGAGCGCCGGCGAGCAGCCCCATCATGATCAGATGAAAGAGAAAGCGGTTGATGTGCTTGTAGGTTCTTGTCAAGGGGGCGACAATGGCAACGCCTTCGGTCACATTGTGGATCATGAAACCAATCACCAAGGTGCTTCCCAGGGCAATCTCTCCAATGGCGTACGCGCTGCCTATGGCCAATCCCTCGCCGAGATTGTGCAAGCCAATCCCAAGGGCGATCAAATAGCCCCAGACCAACGCCTGATAATGTTCGCCTTTTTCTCTTCTCTGGTGTTGTGTTTTGTAACTGACAGCCGACAAGGATAAAATGGCAAGTAGCAATCCAATGACGATGATCCCGACACCGTTAAACGACTCCGGCACGTCCTTGAGGAGGTTAAACGACTCCGAGAGCGCGTCAAAACCTAAAAAGACCAATAGCCCGACGGTGAGCGCCAACAGGAAAGCATACCCTTTCCCGCGCAGGGTGACGAGGAAAGGAAACCACATCAAGCCCAACAGAACCGGAATCACACCCACGTACACGCCAAGCAACATAAAAGACTTAAAGTAGAGGAAGTTAAAAGTGGGCGTCACCGTTGCGACGTTCACTTCTGTTTCAAACGTTACGCCGTTTCGTGACACCAGCGTTATTCGTTCGACATCACCTTCAACCCACGGATAGGAAATATCAATCCTCCCCCGCTCCAACGGATTGAGAGTTTGGCTCGGCGCCATGTGAAATTGCCAGAAGACCTCATTCACTAAGATTTGGGCAATCGTCACAGGCTCGGGTCCGTCGTTAATCACATCCACCACAATATGGTCCGGGGAAAAGGTCACTTTTTGGATGAATACTTCTTCAATCGGCGGCACAGACGCTTTGAAAACCCCTAATGGGCCATATTTGAGGAAGACAAGGAGGAGCAAAAGTAACAAGAATACCGGAAGCAAAGCATTGAAGCCGGTCTTGAGTCGTCTTCGTAGCATGGTTATTCGTGTACCTCAAAGAACCCCATCCAGCCTTGTTCAGCAAACTCGGTCTTGTGGGCATGGAACATAATTTTCCCAGAAAATTTGAATCGGATATCCAGGATCGATCGTTCCCCCTGCCCCATAACGGTTATGTCTGTGTAGAAGTCGGGCTTCAGGCTTGTCCCCGTTTGATATTCATAAAAGAACTGGGCATGAAGGTGGAAGGAATTAATTTGGTCAAACTCAAGAATATTTATTAAATAAATTCTAATAAGTTCTCCGACCTTTACTTTAATAGGATTTTTTGCGTAGTAAAACGCGGCTGTATTAACGGCATAAAATTCGTTCGCCTCATCGAAATTCGTGTCAAACCCATTCATGACCATAATCAGTTCTTTGTCCGGCTTCGGCCGCGTATCATGTTTTGGGTCAACAATATACGCACCATAGAGCCCTTTGCTGATGTGCTGGCTAATAGGAACTGAATGGCAGTGGAAAAGGTGAACACCGAAAGGCTCAGCATCAAATTCATAGACGAAGGTCTCTCCTGGGTAGACAAATTGATGTGGCAGGGCGCCGTCCATTTCAATGGGATGGAATCCGTGAAAATGCATGGTGTGGGGTTTTGTACCTAGGTTTTGGAAGTGGATTCTGATGAGATCGCCTTCGGTAGCTCTGATGGTTGGGGCCGGGACTTGGCCATTGTAGGTCCAGGCAGGAAAAAAGACGCCTGGCGCGATTTCGATTTCTTTATCCAAGGCGTGAAACCAATATTCTCGTAACGTCCTTCCATCGGGAAGGGTTGATTCTTTGTAAAATTTTTGGCGCTCGTCTGGTGGTAGATTATTAAAATTCCAGGTCGTTAAGAACTCCATGGGGTCAAAATCCTCTGTCGTAAATTCGCCCTTCACCCCAACCTGTTCTTGAGCGGTTTTCTGCAAGCTCAAATAATCGCGTTTCGTCTCTTGCGCACCCGGTGTAATAAACGGCTTAATGAGAAAAATTCCGCCGAGACAAATCAAGGCTGCGACTGCCGTTTTTATTCTCAGGGGGGTCACCATTTTACCTCTGGCCAGGGTCTTTCGGTGCTCGATGTCGCCCTCCACTCCAGCGGCTTAGGCTGGGGTGATTGTAAAGTTAGGTTAGTAATGATATAATGTCAAGATGAATCTAGCTTTAAATTATACATCCCCTAATTTTTGCCGCATCCAAGGCCTTGGAGGGCCCACGGACGGAGAATTTTCCGCGAATTTCCGCGGATCTATTAATTTGGTGGGATGTTTTAGCGCCTGAATGAGCCTAGCAGGGGTTGCTTTCGGCTTACGATTATCGGATAAATGGTAGTGGCCTAAATCTCCGCCTCAGCCTAACTTACAATTCAGAGGGGAAGGCTCAGGCGGTCACATTTTCGGAGCATGCGGGCGATGGCGCTCAGTGAGAAGATGAGGGACTACCTAAAGGCCATCCACAGCCTCCGGGGCTCGGAGGAGCGGGTGGCGGTCTCGGCGGTGGCCGATCAGCTGGGTGTGGCCGCGGCATCGGTAAGCAATATGGTGAAACGGCTCGCCGATCTCGACCTCGTCCGACGCACGCCCTATAAGGGGATCGAATTGACCGAGGCGGGCGAACAGGAGGCCCTGCGCCTCATCCGCGCCCACCGCCTCATCGAGCTCTTCCTCACCGAGGTCGTGGGCCTCCAATGGGATGAGGTCCACGCAGAAGCTGAACGGCTGGAGCACGCGGTCTCCGACCGGCTGGTGGAGCGCATAGCTGAGCTCCTCGGCCACCCCACCGTCGACCCTCACGGAGACCCCATCCCTACCCATGAGGGGCTCGTGGATGAAGAAGCCCTGCCAGACCTCACCGAACTGGAGGTGGGCCAGCGGGCCGAGATTCGCCGCGTCACGGCCCAGGACCCCGCTATGCTCCAATATCTCTCCTCGATGGGACTCACCCCCGACAAAACCATTACAGTCATGGATAAAGGACCGTTCGAGGGCCCCCTGACACTCCTCATAGACGGGGCTCAGCGCGTCATCGGCTGGAAGGTCGCCCGAGAAGTCCAGGTGGTTGCCATTTAACCTCTCCTGCCGCCCTATCCCACCTTAAGAGCTAAAGTCCCCAGGCCCCGCTGAGGTGGATGTTGGCGCCGGTGATGTAGCTCGCCGCCTCAGACAGCAGAAAGCGCGCCACCCCGACCGCATCCTGGGTCGAGCCGATGTAGCCGGCCGGGATGTGCTTGATCATGCCCTCCAATTCCTCGGCGGGAGCGCTTCCCGAGTCGATGAAGCCCGGAGAGATGGCGTTGACCGTGATACCGTGGGGCGCCAGGAGGCGGGCCAGCGAGCGGGTGAGGACCAGGATGCCGCTCTTGGCGATGAAGTGGGCCGTAATCTGGGGCTGGGCGGAGATGCGGTCGGCCGTCGCCATGCTGAAGTTCAGGATCCGGCCCCAGCCGCGCTCTTTCATTCCCGGGGCGACGGCCCGGGCGCAGTAGAAGACGGGGTGTAGGTTGTTTGCGAACATGGAGAGCCAGCCCTCGGGCGTCTCTTCAAGCAGGTTGACCCGGTGGTAAGGGCCGGCGCAGTTGATCAGGGCGTCTACGCGCCCCCACTCATCCTCCACTCTCCTGACGAACCCATCGGCCGCCTCCGGCTCCGAGACATCGCACTCTATGGCCATAGAGCGAGGCGCTCCGCGCTCCCTGGCGGCCTCGGCCGTCTCCTCCCCCGCCTGGGCGCTGGTTCGGTAGCAGAGAGCCACCGACCAGCCTTCCGAGGCGAGGGCGAGGCCGATCTCGCGGCCGATCCCCCGCGCGCCTCCCGTAATCAACGCTACCCGCTCTGTCATGGCAAATCCTCTCTTGTATTTCCCGTATGTAATGGACGCTAGCACCCGTCGGATTGGAGGACAAGGGGTAAATTTCGGCCAATATAGCGAGAGACAACTAGGAAGGCGCGTCTAGGTCCAATCGGGTATCCAAAAAAATAGGAACCCGAAGCCGTCTCGGGTCCCTATTTTAGAAGTGCATGGTACCCCGGAGAGGATTCGAACCTCCGACCCCAGGATCCGGAATCCTGTGCTCTATCCATGCTGAGCTACCGGGGCACGGTAGGTTCTTCAATATACCACAACGCGATGGTAAAACAAGCTCCGCCGCTCCCGGTGGCCTCAGCGGCCGAACAGCTTCTTAAGCCCGCTGCCGAGCCACTTCACTCCCTCAAGCACCGCCCCGCCCGCCTTTTTGCCCACCTTCAGGGCTTTGCCGCCTGCGGTCGCCCCTGCCTTGCCCGCCTGGAATAATGTCTCCGATCCAGCAAGAATCTTATCCCGCATAGCCTTGGCGATGAGCCCTTCCACGGCTGGCAGATGGGCCTTTGGGTTGCGAACGTCGCCCGTTACCTGGAATTCCAGCTCGATGCTCTCTCCCCGCTCCAGGAAGGCCACCACCGTCTGGAGCGGGAGGCCGGCGACCCGGAGGTCCTGGCCCCGGGGCCAAAAGTCGAGGCGGTGGAGGACGAGCCGGTTTTGCGCGTTGAGCCGATAGTTCCGGCAGGTGGCCGATGTGGAAAGGTACGCCAGACCGTCGCGAAAGACGACCGGCGAGGCGGGGTATAGGCGTTGGAGGGCGGGCAGGTCGAGGCTTTTGAGGGTGAGATTCAGGTCGAAGTTGACCAGGGGGTGGAAGAGGTTGGCGCGACCCTTCATGGAGAGCCGTCCCCGCCGGGGCGTGGCAATGGCGGCCTGAGCGCTAAAGCGGCTGGGGAGAGGGTCATCAATACGGGTGCTGTCGATGTCCCTTGCCAGGAATTGGACCTCCTCCAAGACGAGTCTTGCCGGCGGGGACCCAGCGGTGTGGTCGATGAACCGGAAGGTGGAATCCGCCCACACGAGCTTGTCCACCTTAATCGGGTCCCGCGCAGCCGGCCTACGGTTGGTTTCGATCCGTTTCAGGAAGGCCTGAAGGTTGGTCTCTCCCCGGCGGTTTCGCTCCACGGTGAGAACCGCCTCCTTGAGAGTGATTTTCTGTACGACGACTTTCCTCGAAAAGAGCGGCAGCAGCGCCAGGTTGACCGTGATGGAGCGGGCCTGTAGAAGCGTCGGCTCCCGGAAAGGCGGAATGTTGGCCAGGACCACGTCGTGAGCGGTCGCCGCGCCCCGCCAGAGAGAGAGGCTTACCGACATTACCTTCGGGGTCAGGCCCGTGTCGCGCTTAATCTTCTCGACCAAGAGCCTCCTGGCCGTAGGCGCCGCGACGTACTCGGCGGCGAGGACGACGGCGGATATGAGGATAAGCAGGACTACGAGCCGGCGGAAGCGTCGCAACGTCAGGCTCTCTCAGTCTTCCCGTTCGATTTGGGCGAGGCCGTCCATGTAGGGCACCAGGGCCTCGGGCACTACCACGGTCCCGTCGGCCTGCTGATACTGCTCCAGGATGGCCACCAGGGTTCGGCCGACGGCCAGCCCGGAGCCGTTGAGGGTGTGGACGTAGGTCGGCTTGGCCTTCGGGTCGGCCTTGTAGCGGATGCGCGCCCGGCGGGCCTGGAAGTCCTCGCAGTTGGAGACCGAGGAGATCTCCCGGTAGGCGTCCTGGCCTGGCAGCCAGACCTCTAGGTCGTAGGTTTTGGCGGCGGCGAAGCCGGTGTCGGCGGAGCAGAGCACAACGACCCGGTAGTGAAGCCCCAGGCGTTTCAGGACCTCCTCGGCGTCGGCCGTCATCCCTTCGAGCTCGTCGTAAGAGGACTCGGGGGTGGTGATTTTAACCAGCTCTACCTTGTTGAACTGGTGCTGGCGGATGAGGCCCCGCGTGTCCTTGCCGTAGCTCCCCGCCTCGCTCCGAAAGCAGGGGGTGTGGGCGGTGTAGTATTTCGGGAGCTCCTCGGCGGAGAGGACCTCGTCCTTGTGGATGTTGGTGAGGGGAACCTCAGCGGTTGGGACGAGGTACCAACCCTCGACGGCGGTCTTAAAAAGGTCGGCCTCGAACTTGGGAAGCTGGCCCGTGCCCGTCATGGTATCCGCGTTGACCAGAAAGGGCGGAAGCATCTCCTTATAGCCGTGCTCCTTGGTGTGGAGGTCGAGCATGAAGTTGAGGAGGGCCCGCTCGAGCCGGGCACCCGCCCCCCGGTAGAGGACGAACCGGGCCCCGGTGAGCTTCGCGGCCGTCGGGAAGTCGAGGATTCCGAGGGCTTCACCGAGATCGTGGTGGTCCTTGGGCGGGAAGTCGAAGGCCGGCTGCTCTCCCCAGAGCCGAACGACGGGGTTATCCTGCTCGCCCTCTCCGTAGGGGACGGTTTCGTGGAGCACGTTCGGCAGCCTAAGAAGCTCGGCATCCAAGGCCCCTTGGAGCCCTGCCAGCTTCTGCTCGAGGGCGCCTAGCTGCTCGGTTACGGACTTGGACTCCTCCAGGAGGGGAGCAAGATCATCCTCTGGCTCCCCGGCCCGCTTCTTCTCCCCGACGGCCTTGCTGAGCTCGTTCTTTCTGGCCTTGAGGGAGTCGCTCTTGGCGATCAGGCGGCGGCGCTCCTCGTCGCGCTCGAGCAGCTCGTCTAGGTCCGTTGCCTCGCCCCTGTCCTTATACGCCCGTCGGACCCGCTCAGTGTGGGCTCGCAGGTATCTTAGGTCTAGCATATGGATCTCCGGAGCTTTTACGTTCCTCTTTATTTTTCAATCGGTTGAGACCGCCCTCCCAATAACCCATGATACCATCCACCCCTGGGCGGGGTCAAGAAGTAGTAGAAGCGAGACATTCACTCTCGCGGTCGTCGCTCACTGAGGAAAGCAATGGGCTACTCTTTCCCTAGGCACTACCCCAATGATATAGTTCCCGACACCATGCGCTCCCTTGCACGCATCGTCGCTCTCACGCTCCTTCTTTCGGTTGGCTTCTGGACTTTTGAGGGGGCTCTATTGGCCGGCTCGCCTGCTCAGGCGGCGAGCGACGAGGCGGGAGCCACCCTCCTCAGTCGCTTCGTCATCCACAACATCTTCGGGTGGGAAGGGATTCCGGGGGGTCGCCTCACCGGGGACATCTACGTGACCCTCTTCCACCCAAGGAGCGGGACGAGCCGGGATCTGGTGACCGACCGGAAGGGGTACGTGACGTGGCCGAAGGCCCCCCCTGGCCTATATGTCTTGAAGGAGATTTCCTACGAGGCGGAGTCCGTATCAGGCTCAAGCCGCCTATCAGCGCCGCTTACCTATCTGACCTGTGACGTGGCCCCCTCGTCGGCCACCTACTGCGGCACGGTGCTCTACACGTTCAGGCGGCTGCCGGAGGGCCAGGGGACGTACGTCGGAACGGTCCGGCCTGAGAAACCTGGCGTCCAGGGACTCGACATTCTCGATGAGTCTAAGGATGCGAGAAAAGCATTTGAGGGTCGCCCCCAATCGGGCGGTGGCGACGGCCTGGAGTATCGGACCTCCATCTGGACTGGACCGAAGGGCCTTCCGACCTGGGAAGCCGCCTCTCACTTCCACAAGGGCTATGAGCATTCGAAGAGGCGCCGCTACGAAGAAGCCATACCGGAGTTTAAAGCGGGACTCAAGAAGGACCCCGCCCATGCATGGCCCCATTACATGATTGCCCGCGCCCACCAGTGGCATAGCCGCGATGCGGAAGCAATTGCCGAGTACGGCGAGGCGTTGCGTCTGAATCCCTATTACGCCCAAGTCCACTTCAGCCTCGGAATCCTCTATCTCCTTAAGGCCCAATACAGCCGGGCGCGAGGGGAGTTTCAAAGGGCCGCAGCCATCGATTCCGGGTACGTGCCAACCGTCCTATACCACCTGAAAAAGCTCGAACAGATAGCCAAAGTGGAGGGGACGGCCTTCGAGGCCTATCATGCCCGTACCCCCGAGGAGGCAAGTCTCCTTGCTGACGCTCAAGCCACCCTCGACGCCGCTCACAATTCGGATTGGAAGACCGCCTTCTCCCATTTTTCGGACGACGGGAGGATCGAAGCTCACTGCGGGGTCTGCGACCCGTCGAAGTTCTTCTCTGTCGATGAGCTCAAGGACTACCTGAGCCAGCCGATAGCGAAAAACTACAGGGTTCACCACGTCCAGATTCGTCTGCTGAGCGTCCATGTCGCCGGCCGAGAGGCTCAAGTGCGCTTCTTTCAATCCTTCGAGCTCGCCAAAACCAACGAAGAAAAGGGATGGTGGTTCGCCGACATCAGCACAATGAAAGCGAAGCGAGCGGGCGGACGCTGGATGCTGACCGAGCACCAATTCAACGAGCACCTTCATTAGAGACATCCACCCGACGTCGGGCCTACTTCCAATTATTAAATTCACCAACAGGCCGGTAATGATGCTCTACCTCGATGCGACAGCCGTTGCGCCCCCCGGGGAAATGTGCTCTAATACGGCCCGTTTTACACACCCCGGTGAGCGATGCTCCAGCAACTCGGACAGCTCGAGGAAGAAGCCCTCGCGGCCCTGACCAAGGCCTCCGACGCCGAGGCCGTCCACGAAGTACGGGTCCGCTATTTAGGCCGGCGCGGGGCGCTGACCTCCTCCCTAAAGGCTATGGGGGAGTTGCCCCCAGACGAAAGGCCTGAGGTCGGTCTTCGGGCCAACGAGATCAAGGTCCGCCTGGAAGAAGAGATCGCCCGGAGGCTCAATGCCATCGAGGAGGCGGCGCTCGCCGAGGCCCTCTTAAGCGGGCCGGTGGACATTACACTGCCAGGGCACCGCCCGCCCCGAGGCCACCTCCACCCCCTAACCCAGGTTTTAGATGAGGCCATCGACATCTTCACGAGCCTTAACTTCACCGTGGCCGAGGGCCCGGAGATCGAAACCGACTGGTACTGCTTCGAGGCTCTAAACATCCCCAAGGACCACCCGGCGCGAGACATGCAAGACACCTTTTACGTGGCCGACGAGGTTGTGCTCCGCACACACACCTCCTCGGTGCAGATCCGGGTCATGGAGAACCAATCCCCTCCCGTGCGCATCATCTCGCCCGGCAAGGTCTACCGGTGCGACGCGGACATCACCCACTCGCCGATGTTCCACCAGCTTGAGGGACTGCTTGTGGACGAGGTGGGCCGGGTCACATTCGGGGACCTTAAAGGGGTTTTGGAGCTCTTCGCCCGAAGGATGTTCGGCCCAGAGATGGCCGTTCGTTTCAGGCCTAGCTTTTTTCCCTATACGGAGCCGAGCGCGGAGGTGGATATCGAGTGCGTAGGTTGCCGGGGCAAAGGGTGCCGCCTCTGCAAGGGCAGCGGATGGCTCGAGATTCTCGGCAGCGGCATGGTTGACCCCAACGTCTTCTCTGCCGTCGGCTACGACCCTGAAAAAATAGTCGGCTTCGCCTTCGGCATGGGGCTTGAGCGGATCGCCATGCTGAAGTACGGCATCGACGACATCCGCTTATTCTTCGAGAACGACGCCCGTTTTCTGGCCCAGTTCTGAGGTCTAAAATGAAGGTCAGCCTATCCTGGTTGCTCCGGTACGTGGATGTGGAGCTAGAGCCCGAGGAGCTGGCCGATGCCCTCACCATGGTCGGCATCGAAGTCGGGGGCATAGAACACTCAAGCCAGGGCTCCGAGCCTCCGGATGTGATACTAGACATCGACCTCACTCCCAACCGGCCCGACTGTCTCTCGCACATAGGTGTCGCCCGCGAGGTCTCAGCCATCACCGGCGCTCCTCTGACCCTGCCCGACATCCTCTCTGCCGAAGCTCCGCCCGCCGTAGATACCTTCACCAGCATCGACATCGAAGACCCCGATGCATGCCCCCGATACGTGGGCCGCATCATCCGGGACGTCGCCATCGGCCCCTCGCCCCCGTGGCTCCAGCAGGCCCTCACAGCAGTGGGTCTCAGGCCCATCAACAACGTGGTCGATGTGACGAACTTCGTCCTCATGGAGTGGGGCCAACCCCTCCATGCCTTTGACTACGACACCCTCGCTGAGGGCCGAATAATCGTGCGACGAGCCCGTCCGGGCGAGACCATTGAGACCATAGACGAGGAGGAGCCAGCACTGGAGCCCACCATGCTGGTAATCGCCGACGCCGCCCGCCCGGTGGCCGTGGCCGGGGTTATGGGAGGGCGGGCTACTGAGGTCTCTGAGGCCACCCGCACGGTGTTGCTCGAAAGCGCCTACTTCGATCCGGTGACCATCCGACGGTGCGCCAAACGCCTCAAGCTTCACACCGAAAGCTCCCACCGCTTCGAGCGGGGCGTGGACCCCGATGCGGTCTTAACGGCCAGCGCTAGGGCTGCGGCGCTCATCGCAGAAGTAAGCGGAGGGACGGTGGCTGCAGGCGTTATCGACGCCTACCCAAAGGTCATCGAGCGGCCTACGGTCACCCTTCGGGTCTCGCGGACCAACGAGGTCCTCGGCGTCGAGCTTACAGGAGAAGCCATCGCCGGGTACTGTCGCCGCCTCGGGCTTGAGCTGGTCGGCTCCGAGGACGACGAGCGGCTGTCGTTCCAAATCCCCTCACACCGGGGAGACCTGGAGCGGGAGGTGGACCTCATGGAGGAGGTTGCACGCCTCCACGGCTACGAGCGGCTCCCATCCACCCTGCCAGCAAGTAGTTCGGTGGGCATGGCCCATACGCCCACTTTGGGGTGGGCCAGCCAGGTTCGGGATACCCTGGCCGGCTGCGGGCTCTCCGAGGCTATCAACTACAGCTTCATAAGCGCAGATGACCTGGCCTGCTGCAGGCTCGGCGAGGACCATCCCCTTGGCCGGTCAATCCCCCTACAGAATCCGCTGAGTGCGGAGATGGCCGTAATGCGTACCACCCTGCTACCGAGCCTCCTTAGGGGATGCGCCCTGAACGCCAGCCGTCGGGTCGAGAGCTACCGCGTCTTTGAACTCTCCCAGGCCTTCTTCCCAGGCTCCGGAGATACGGGGGCTGAGGAGCGTGGGCGGGTGTCTGGCGTTCTAATGGGCTCCCTGGAGGAGCACCTGTGGAGTGAGGCGGCGGATCCGCCGGATTTCTTCGACGTAAAGGGGGTGGTGGAGACCCTCTGCGAGGCCCTCCGCGTGCCCCTCGAGCATTGGCAGCCCACCGACCACCCGACCTTCCACCCCCTGCGGGCGGCCACACCCGTCAGCGGCGGGGCCTCCCTCGGGGTGGTGGGGGAGATTCACCCCGCCGTCGTCAAGGCCTTCAACCTTCCGGAGGCTGTTGTTGCCTTCGAGCTCGACGCAGAGGCCCTTCGGGCCGCCCAGAGGCCGTCGGTCGACTTCAGCCCCCTACCCCGCTTCCCGGCCATCCTCCGGGACCTCGCCGTCGTGGTGGGCGAAGAGACCTCGGCGGCGTCGGTCGAGGAGGTCATTCGGGAAGCGGGAGGCCCGTTGCTCGAAGCCTCCAACCTCTTCGACGTTTACACGGGCGAGCCAATCGAGGAGGGCAAGAAGAGCCTCGCTTTCAGTCTGACCTACCGGGCGGCCGACCGCACGCTGACCGACGAAGAGGCCGCCGAGGTCCACGCCGAAGTCATCGCCCGGCTTGAAGTAGCCCTCGGGGCCTCGCTTAGGACCTGAGGCCCGCTACCCGGCGGGCCCGTGCCTTGACAGGCTTCCAGGCGAGGTGATATAGAAAGACCACAAGTCACGTTCAGGATGGACGGAGCCGTATGAGCACTAAGACCCTAGAGAAGCTGGAGATCCGGGTCAGAGAGGCGGCCGAGCGCCTTACGGCCCTGGCGACCGAAAGGGCGACCCTCATGGAGCGCCTCGAAGAGATGGAGGCGAGCCTTAAGGCCCAGCAGGCCGAGATCAAGCGATTCAAGGGGGCCGAGGGGAAGGCCGTGGAACTGCAACAGCGTCAGACCGAAATCCAATCGGAGGCCCGTCGGCTCCAGCGCGAGCGGAAAACCATCGGCAAGAAGGTGGAGAAAATCCTATCCCGTCTGGATAAGCTGGATCTCGACTAACTTTATCGAAGAGAGCGCTGATGACGCAACCCGTTGATATAGAAATATTTGGGCGGACCTACCAAGTCAAAGGCGATAAGGACGACGAATACACCCGACAGCTCGCATCGTACGTAGACGAACAGATGCGGGCCGTGGCAGACCGGGCCCCGCCGTCTGCCTCCCCTCTCCAGATAGCCATCTTTAGCCTCCTCCACGTCGCCGATGAACTGTTTGATGCTCGGGACGTTCTAGAGCAGCAAAGCGACGAGGCCATCCAGCAAAAAGCAGAGGCGCTCATAGATCTCCTCGACGCCTCCTTAAGCGAGAGCAAATAGCCTACGCTTCGCCTCTACCCGTTAGAATATGAGAAGGGATGAGGAATCCCCCTACAGGAAATATCTGAATCTCGCCAGCAGCCGCTTATAAGGATACCTTAAGATTACTGACCCCCGCCCCCGCTCTGCCTCATCGCCTCCAGCTCCCGCTCGAGGGCCTCGGTCTTGGCCCGGTCCTCAGCCTCCTGTTGGCGCGTAAGTCGAGGATCGTAGAGGTCGTTCCACCGGCCCCGGCGTGACGACAGGCCGCCGGGTCTCCCCAGGCCGATGCCTATTCGAGGCCGAATACCGCCCGAGCCGACGCCGATACCGATTTGGTAGGTGGGCCTGACCATCGCGGGAAGCTGCGCCACGGGCCTTGGCGGCCGCCTGTGGCGCGCCGCCGCCAGGTCGGGCCATATGGCGCTTAACGGAACCGCCACCACCGTACCTGGGGCGGAGCCGGGAGGCGGGGCCAGGGTCGTGACCATAGCGACCAGGTTGCCCTCCTTATCCAGCAGGGGGCTCCGAAGGGGGCCAGTCCCCAGGGCGGGAGTCACCAGGATGACGCGCTCCAGACGCCTGCCCGACGGAAGGGTCAAGTCCCTGACATCAATCACCTCGGCACTGGAGAGGGTCGGCTGTCCGCCCGTCAGGGGACCCGGGGCGAAGAGGGTCTCACCCGGCCGTGGCTCACCACCCCGCCGCCAGCCCATCGCCGGGAAGGGCTTAATGGGATCAAGAGGGCGAACAACGACGAACCCCACTTCCAGGTCCTTCCAGGCGAGCCAGCCCTCGGCGGCGCGGCTGTCGGTCCATGTGAGCTTCATCTCCTGGCCGAACTCCAACTCCTCCAGCCCGCCCGCGGGGGCAACGATGAGGCCGTCTCCGGTGGCGACGAATCCGCTGGAGAG
>JADFOP010000010.1 GCA_022562795.1 Nitrospinota bacterium | reverse complement strand
CCTCATAGCGGCCTAGCTCCCGGAGGGCGTAGCCTTTGAGGAAGTGAAGCTCGGCGTCATTGGAGTCCTTTTTAAGCAGCGTCTCGGTGTGTTTCAGCGCCAGGACGTAC
Organism: Nitrospinota bacterium; assembly: GCA_022562795.1. GTDB lineage: Bacteria > JADFOP01 > JADFOP01 > JADFOP01 > JADFOP01 > JADFOP01. The sequence goes on along the minus strand of JADFOP010000010.1, from coordinate 52,384 downwards.
TGGCGAGTGCCCACCAGGTAGCCAACCAGCTGCTTGTTGACGATGCCCTTGTGCTTGAGGTCCCGACCGTAAGACCTGATGTCGGTGAGGTCCAGCCTGTTGGGAGAGGGCGAAGGGCGCGAGTTCAAAGCACTCTTGGGCTTCGAGGCGCACCCGCCGACGAGGGCTAAGGCTATGAGGCAGCTCGCGGCCCGATACACACTACCTTTCACCTCTTCCGTCCTCATCTGATGAACCCCAAGTACCCGCCAGGTCCCGCCTGGGACTTTAGGAACTCATTCATGGCCTTCTGTTCCTTTGACTTCTTGCCTAGCTCTGTGTGGGTCAGCTTGCCGAGGAGAAATAGCTCGAAATCATTGGGGTCGTAGACGGCCTCGTCGCCCGGCATGGGGATAACCTCTTTGGGACCAAGAGGTTTGACAAGCCGGGGAGTCACAGCAATGAGCAGTTCGGTCTCCGTACGGCTGTGGCGCACCTGGCGGAAGAGCGCCCCGAGGATAGGAATGCTGCCGAGGATTGGGATCTTTTGGATTTGGCTGTCTATCTTGTCTTGCAGAAGGCCGGCGATGACGAAGGTCTGGCCGTCCTTGAGCATAATGGTCGTTTCGGCCCGCTGGGCTTTGAGGCCCGGTACCGTCAGCACCGCCGCTTCCGTCCCGAGAGTGAAGTCAACCTCGCTGACCTCGGGCGCCACTTTGAGCCAGATAGTCTCGTCGGCGAGCACTGTTGGGGTGAAGTCCAATCTCACGCCGAAAGGCTTAAATTCGATGTCAATATTATCGTCTGTGACGATGGCTACGGGAAACTCCCCGCCGGAGAGGAAGGAGGCTGTCTGGCCGCTCAAAGCGACGAGGGTCGGCTCGGCAAGGGTCTTGGCGAAGCCCTGGCTTTCTAAGAGGCTAAGGAAGGTCGCGACCGAGGCCTGGTCATCCAGGGCGGCGCTGGAGAGCGAGAGCAACAGGCCGAAGCCGCCGGGGAAGGCCGCGAACAAAGGGCTAGGCGGGATGACGGGGCTTATGCCGGTGAGAAATTCGGTGACACCGGAGCCCGGCGCGTCGACAAATCCCGCAGCTTCGTCCCGTCGCGCCCCGGAGAAGGAGATGCCCGCCTCCCTGAGAGCCGGCCTGCTAACAAGGGCGATGCGGACCTGGAGCTGGACCTGCTGGGGGCCTTTGATCTTCATGAGGTTGATAAATTCAGGAGAATGGGGCTTTACAACCGAGATGACTCTCTCCATGGTCTCGATGTCGAACACTTCGCCGGAGAGCACAATCTTGTCCCGGTCTGCGTCTACTTCAATGTCTTGGTTCGGCAACAAATGATCCAGCCGCTCCCGGACGAGCTCAACGTTCGGGGTTATCCAGAGATCGAAAACGTTGTGGGTGCCATCTTCCTTCCAGATAATAAGGCTGGTCGAGCCTGCGCGCTTGCCGTTGATGAGGACCTGGTGCGGCGAGATGATGACGACATCCGCCACCTTGGTATCGGTGACGCTCACGCGCAGAATGGTCTCGGTGCTATCGAGGACCTTGCTCTTTCCGAAGGTGATATTAATCTGGATCGGAGCTGCCTGCTCTTCGAGGAGCAGCCCGTCTTGGAGCTTGAGGGATTGGGCGTTTGCGGTGAAGGGCCCAAGGAGCATAAGGCCTGCCAGGGCAGCAAAGACCCATGATGTGAGTCTTCTGTCCGCTGGGATGGTCTTATAGGAAGGCTGTCCCTTTAACGCCTTGGAAAGGGAATTTGGGCCACGATGGATGATTAAGAAATTACCCATGCCGGGTCTCTCTGCCCGGGGCCCATGGGCATGAACGCGAACGTACTGAGTATCTATATAACACAATAGGTAGATGTTGGCAAGGGTTTTTTAATATTTTTTTTAGATTCTTCATCGAACTCACCGTAATAACTAGGGTTATCATCAATCAATCAGCGACCCGTTTCTCCATTTTCATGGGATAAAGGGCCTCCTCTCTCTTCAGGCTGGAAAAATCTGCAAATTATGTACCACAAAGGTCTCGACCTTTGATCAAATCATCAACCCGTTTACTAAAAGATACCAATCCAGCTTATATCAAACCGGCTCTCTGCTGCGCTGAGGCGGTCCTACATCGCCAAGGCCACGAATAAATCTCTTTTGTTATCAATTCATTACAGGGTTTTTGTCCTGAAAGGGTTGTGAGAGGAAAGAAACGATAAGTGGTGGCACGGGTCTTGCTAATATTATGTGTTACCGACCAACCAAGGGGAACGGAAGGGCGCGGGCTCCTCGGGGGATGCCCGGCAATTTTAACCCTTTCAGAGGAAAACAGGGAACAAAAGAAGGAGAAACACCATGATGAAGCACCTCAAGATGTTCATGCAGGACGAAGATGGGGCCTCGGCTGTTGAGTACGGCCTCCTGGTAGCTCTCATTGCAGCCGCCATCATTCTGACCGTTCAGAGTCTCGGTACCACGCTTAACGGCGTGTTCGGCGGCGTGAACACCGTGATCAGCTCGACGATTCCGTCATCGAACTAAACGCGGCTCCTTGCGGCACGTAGCGTTTGGGGAGGGAAGAGATTAAAGTCCGTCTTTTCCCTCCTCTCCCGAGTTTCGTTGATGAGATGCTAGTCTTTGAGATCAAAGAGGATTACACGCCACGCAGTCTTAAGGGGAGGTAAAGGCACATGTTGCAGCGGTTGCGCCGCATAGTCTCGGCAGACGGAGGGGCCGCCGCAGTTGAGATGGCCCTGGTGCTGCCATTTCTGATGATCATCCTGATGGGCATTATCGAGTTTGGCCGTGTCTTATACAGCCATCAGGTTATTACAAACGCTTCACGGGAGGCCGCTCGGGCCTCGGCTACTGACTTTGAGCCCTATACCGTGGCAGCCAATCGAATATTGGAGCCGGCGGGTATCCCATCGCCTACGGAATCGTGTTCCACCAGCCCTTCGCTAGGCTACACGGGCATCTGCCAGACGATCGTGATCATTCCTGTGGGCACTACCACCGCTCAGGCCCACCAGGTGGCCATCTCTTACAACATTGCATACATGACCCCTCTCGGGGCCTTGCTGGAGATGTTCGCGGGCAACGAGGGCTGGGGAGAGGGAATTACTATAACCTCGACAGCGGTAATGCGTGAATGAAGATAAATAAAAATACAAGGCGATATTCATGGTCGCTCCCCGGCCTGGTGGCTGACGAAGGGGGAGCTGTAATCGTTGCGATTGGACTTCCTGATTCATGGTTGCTCCCCGGCCTGTTGGCTGACGAAGGGGGAGCTGTAATCGTTGCGATTGGACTTCCTGATTCATGGTCGCCCCCCGGCCTGTTGGCTGACGAAGGGGGAGCTGTAATCGTTGCGATTGGACTTCCTGATTCATGGTCGCTCCCCGGCCTATTGGCTGACGAAGAGGGAGCTACAGTCGTTATAGTTGCGGTGGTCCTCGCTGTTCTAATCGGTTTTGCCGCAATGGTGATAGACCTTGGCGTGCTCTTTGTCGTCCGCGGCGAGCTTCAGAACGCGGCCGACGCGGGAGCCTTGGCGGGGGTAGTAGAGTTGGTTCACAACGGTGAAGATTATGCTCAGACTATGGCTGTGGCCTTCGCCACAGATGACGGCCAATTTCGCCTCAACCATACGGCCCCCGAAGCGGACGCCGTAGACGTAATCGTCCTTGGCCCTGAGACGCTTCGAGTTCAGATTCGCCGGTCCGCCGGGACGGCGGCCGGGCCGGTGCCCACGATCTTTGCGCGCATTTGGGGCAGGGAGTCGATGGGGGCGGCAGCCGTTGCTGTTACCACGCTAGATCATCGGGTTATCGGCGTAGGGCCTGGTATCCTCATGCCCATCGCCGTAAGAGATACCTGGCTGGTCGATGGGGATGGGGATGGCCTCCCCGACCCTAAAGACATTTACCCTCACATCCAGAGCGAGGCCAACTTCGGCGTCCTCGACCTCGACGGTGGTGAAAATTCAAACGACGATATAAAATTTTGGATCGAGTACGGCTTCGATGATTACTTAATTCTCCCTGAGGACGGCTGCAAGTGCCTGAAGCTGGAGGGCGACCCTGGCATCTCGGGAAGCTCATTGACAACTTTCCTCGGATCGCAGTACGGCAATAGAGTGGTCTTTCCTGTCTTTAACAAGGTCACGGATAAGGCGGCCGGGACCCTCTACTATGTGATTAGCTTTGTTGGGGCCATTATCACGGACGTTAAGCTCACCGGCGATCAAGCGGATCGCCATATTGACGTCACATTTACGGAATTCGCCTCCACGAAGTTTATCCTAGGGGGTGAGGGTACCGATCCCAATCCCACTCTTTCCGCGCCTGTGCTCATTCAGTAGAGGGGGAGGTTAGTGAGTGTTGCAGCCCTTGGTCAGTGGTGGATAGCACTTACCTCAAGAGGGGTAATGCGTGAATGAAGGTAGAGATAAAAACAAGGCGTAATTCTTTGTCCCGTAGGGAGTCGTTGCCCGGCCTGTTGGCTGACGAAGGGGGAGCTGTAGTCGTTATAGTTGCGGTGGTCCTCGCTGTTTTGATTGGTTTTGCGGGCATAGTCATCGATCTGGGCCATCTGTTCGTAGTCCGCTCAACGCTTCAGAACGCCGCTGACTCCGCCTCTCTGGCCGCTGCCGCAAGCCTGAGCTACGGCCCCGATGAGGCCCGTAACCAGGCTCAGATCCTCGCCCAACATCACGCTGTCGACGGCACTCCGGTAACTCTCGTCCTGGCCGACATCGACCTTGGAAACTGGGATGAGGGCTCCAAGACCTTTACCGTTTTGGCGCCAGACCAAGAGGCAAACGCCGATAGTGTCCGGGTCACGTCTCAGCGTTCCAGCGCCCGCAACAACCCAATATCCCTCTTCTTTATGCGTATTTTCGGGTACGAGGACTCGGACGTAAGGGTGATGGCCGTGGCGCACTATGAGCCAGCTTTGTGCGGAGGAATTATCGGCGAGACAAAGATAACGTTTAACAGCTCAACTGGCACCGATAGCTACAATTCCGACTATGGGCCGTACAGCCCCGTCAGTGCCAATGAAAATGGGGATGTCTGCAGCTGCGGAGACATAGAGCTCAACTCATCTGCCATCGTGCGGGGCAATGCCAATCCAGGCCCGGATAATACTGTTATCATGAATAACTCCTCCTACGTGACAGGTTCGACTAAACCCGGCGGGTGCCCGGTTTTGGCCGACGTTGAGCTCGGCGACATAGCTACGAACAACGACAACGGCAACATCCCGGCTGTGACGGACGGGGGCAAAGATCCTTTTGAGGATGGGCCTTACGATCTCGCGCTCCATAACGAAGACAGTCTCACCTTGCCCGGTGGCACTAGTCTGAACCCGGCCCGATACTACTTCACATCGGTCGATATTGCCCATTCCTCAACCCTAACGGTGATGGGACCGACCGTCATGTACGTGACCGGGAAGTTCGAAATGCATAGTTCGACGATCGTGAATACGGGTCAAAACCCGGAGGACCTCATCATTATGGTCTCCTCCATCGAGGATGTGCAATTTAACCACAACGTCGATTTCTACGGCATCATCTACGCGCCCAATGCGCATGTTGTGCTTAACAGCGGCGTCGGGTTTTATGGGGCCATCATGGCACAAGAGATCACTCTAAATAGTTCGGTCGTGGTCCATTACGACGAATCTCTGGGCGACATTGCTCTCCTTAGCGACGTGGAGATTCTCCCCGGCAACACGGTGAGCTCTGTTCTCGTCCAGTAGCTCAACAAGGGCGGTCATGAGGGAATGAAGATGAATACGAAAGATTCAAGAAGCAATTCTTTGGCTCAAGTGGGGTTGTTCCCCCGCCTGCTAGGTCAACGGGGAAATGTTATTGTTCTCGTAACGGTTCTTCTCGCTGTACTACTCGCTTTTGCAGGCCTCGTCATCGACCTGGGTCATCTGTTCGTGGTTCGCTCGACGCTTCATAACGCCGCTGACGCCGCATCCCTTGCCGCCGTCTCAAGCCTTACTTACGGCCCTGATGAGGTCCGCAAACAGGCTCAGCTCCTGGCCCAGCAGCACAACGTCGGCGGCACTCCAGTAGCCCTCGTTCTGGCTGACATCGAGCTTGGCACCTGGGAAATAGGGACCAAGGAGTTTACCGTCCTGGCGCCAGCCGAAGAGGCGAACGCCGATAGCGTACGTGTTACGGCCCAACGTTCAAAAGACCGAAATGACCCCATCTCCCTCTTTTTCATGCGCATTTTCGGGCACGAGACCTCGGACGTAAGGGTTATGGCCGTGTCGTACAGGATGGGTCCGTGTGGAGGGGGCATTATCGGCCAAAAGAAAGTAACCCTCAACAGCTCGTCCACCACCGATAGCTACAACTCCGAACTCGGGCCGTACAGCCCCGCCACGGCCGGTCAAAATGGGGATGTCTGCAGCTGCGGAGACATAGAGCTCAACTCAGTGTCGGTCGTGAAGGGCGATGCCCGTCCAGGCCCGGATAAGACGGTTATCCTGAATGATTCTTCCTATGTAACCGGTTCGACGAACCCTGGGGGGTGCCCGGTTTTGGACGACATCGAGTTCGGCGACATAGCTACGAACAACGACAACGGCAACATCCCGGCTGTGACGGACGGGGGCAAAGATCCTTTTGAGATGGGGCCTTACGATCTCGCGCTCAGTAGCGGCGACAGCATCACTTTACCCGGTGGCCGATACTACTTCACCTCGGTCGAACTTAGCAATGGCGCATCGCTACAGGTGGATGGACCGACCGTCATTTACCTTACCGGGACCTTCTCGGTGAGTAATTCGAACATCATCAATCCTGGCCAAAACCCGGAGAACCTTATCATTATGGCCTCCTCCAACGAGGATGTGCAACTTAACCACAACGTCGATTTCTATGGCGTTCTATACGCACCCAACGCGCATGTTGTGAACGGCAGCACCGTCGATTTTTATGGGGCTGTAATGGGAGAAGAGGTCTCGCTCAATAGTTCAGGTGCAGTTCATTACGACGAGTCCTTGTACGAGTTGGCGCTCCTCAAGAACGTGGGGATAGATGTCGCCACTGTACGACCTGTTCTCGTCCAATAGGAGAGCAACGGGGGGGATGCGAAAATGATTGGTAATAGAGCTTCAAGTATTTATCGTATCTGGCACTGGGTGGCGTTCACCAGTTCTCACGATAGAGGTAAGGGAGCGGGGGCCGTCGATTCCTTACGCTCGTTGCTGCTCCTGGTAGCTCTCGTCGGATTTTTAGGGCTCGTCACCGATCAGGGCTATCTTTACGTCGTCCGCTCCACGCTTCGAAACGCCACCTACTCAGCCTCTCTGGCCGCCGCCGCGAACCTGCGATACGGTCCAGAAGAAGCCAGAGGCCAGGCTCAGCTCCAGGCCCAGCGGTATGCAATCGGCGGCATTCCGGTCACACTCGCTTCGGAAGATATCGAAATCGGCGCCTATGATATGCAAACAAAGAAGTTTGCCGCATCGGCGCCCGGCGAGGAAGCGGATGCCAATAGCGTACGGGTCACGGCTCAGCGCCCCGAAGTCCGCCACAACTTCATAGCCCTTTTCTTCATGCGCTTGTTGGGGCAGCCTACGTTGAACGTAAGGTCGGTTTCAGTGGTTTATTATGCTCCCTCTCTGAGATGGGCCGTTATTGACGAAAATGGGGCAACACTCAGCAGCCCCGCCGCCAGGGTCAGCTACGGCTCGGACTTCGGGCCGACAGACCCTCCATGGTTAATCGATATGGGTTTGGTTGGAGCTGCGGATATATAAAACGTATCAAAAAGTCCGTCGTGAGTGGCGATTCCAAGGCGGGCACCCCAGCCTTATGCTCGACCAACCTTTCCTCGGACAATTTAACCACCCGGCACTCAGCAAGTAATTGAAAAAGTTGGTGCCGGGGGCGGGACTCGAACCCGCACGGCCTTTCGGCCCCGGGATTTTAAGTCCCGTGCGTCTACCAAATTCCGCCACCCCGGCATCATGCGATTATTGGGACTTAGATTGTTCCGATAATTAGGGCTCCGTGGATTGTAAAGATGCTGTGAATCTCAAACAATTTGGCCGATAAGCCAAATCTTGAGATTGGCCTACTTTATCACCTTAATTGGTAGTCTTCAATTCTGGACTTGAATTCAAGAGGGTGGTTAGTGCTTTGAACGAGTTGGTGTCTTTTAGACTCAGTTGAAAATTAAGTGCCTCAGACGTGCTCGTCAACCTCTCTTTGATTGTCTATTTCTTATGCTCATAACCTGAACAAAAGGATAAAGCCCCTTTTCGTTCATAAACCGAAGGGCCGTCGCCATGTCAAAAACAGTGCGTCAGTCTAAGAATTAGAGGGGGTGTCGGCATGGGGGAGCCGAACCGTCTGAGCGCTGTTCTTAAGCTACCCCTCGCTTACGCCGTCTGCTCTTCGGCGCTCTTGGCCTCGATGGAGTTTAGGGCCTCGAGGAACGCATTCCGAATCTTCTGGAAGTTTCCTGTAAAGGCGAGCCCGACCCTGGCGAAGCTCTCGAAGACGGGTCCCTGGCCGTCGTGGAAGGGGAAGTGGACAATCTGCGGGAGCTTCTCCTTGTTCGTCTGGAAGAACTCGCTTAAAGCGTTGAGCGTTCGGTAGAGCCCCTCCTTGCCATCCGCGGCTTTCTTCACCACCGGCAGAATCAGACAGTCGGCCTTATGGCGCCACTTGTCGAGGGTGTCGGCAAAGGAGTGCTCACCCTCACTAGCCTCCGCTTGAAATGGGATGACCTTGAGACCCAACTCTCCGAGAAAACTTCGAAGGAGCTCTCCCATCCCGTCTTGGACGAAGACGTCTGGGATTCCAACCGTGTTGCCATTGACCCGCTCTTCGGCGCCATCGTAGACGTCTTTCCTCAGCTTCTCTATGTAGGCCTGGTTTCGCTCGTCTTTCCACCAGTCCTTCATGAGCCGCTTTCCGTAGAGCCGGATCCCGGCGGTCCAGATGTCACCCTGAAGGAACTTCTTTATGATTCCACCCCACGTGTAGAAATTGTTCATAGCATGGTAGGCCGTTATCTGGAGCTCGTACGGGGTCATTCGCTTTGGCTGGTGGACGGTGTGATGGCCGTCGAAGAGGCTCCAATCGTCGCTGATGATGTACTTATCACCCTTTTTGAAGAGATTGTCCCAATCAGGGGAGCCTGGGGTTGGGGTCATAATCAAAAACTGGACCGACCCGATGTCGCGTGATTTTGCAAACTCGGTCGTGGCATGGATGGTCTCGACGTCGTCCTCATCCGACCCCACCACGAACATCCCGTGGATCCGTATTTTGTGCTTGTGGAACCGCTCGATGCTCCGCTCGATTTTGTCCAGATCCTGCTTCTTTTTGAAGAGCTCCAAGGTCTTCGGGTTTATGGATTCGAAGCCGACGTAGACGTTAAAGCAGTTGGACTCTCGCATCAACTCAAGCATCTCGGGGTCGTTGGCGACTTCCGTTCTAATCTGCGCGCCCCATTTGGTGGTGAGCCCTTCATCGATCATTCTCTGCAAGAGCGCCTTCATCCTCTTGGGGTTGGCGTTGAATATGTCGTCGGCGAAAAAGACGTAATCCGCCTCCTTGTGTAACTTAAGTTCTTCGATGGTCCGGTCGATGGAGTGGGTCCTGAAGCCCCGCCCGTACATCCCCGGCACGGAGCAGAATGTGCAGGGGAAGGGACAACCCCTCGAGGTGGCGATGGACGCGATCCCCCCAGCCTTCCAGCCTTCAATTAGGGAGTAATCGGGGATGGGGGTCACATCCAGGTCCTCTAGTTTCGGCCGCTCGGGGTTGTGGATCGCTTTTTCACCGTCCAAATAGGAGAGGTTTTGAATGTTTTCGAAACCCTTGCCATTTTCGATTGCCTTGACCAATTCCACGAAGGCGTCCTCGCCCTCACCGCGAACGACGTAATCCGCGTACTGGATGGCTTCGTCCGTCATAAATGTTACGTGGGAGCCTCCGAGGACGGTCGTGACGCCTGCCGCCCTTACCTTCTCAGACAGGCTGTACGATTGGGGGGCGGTGGATGTCAGGGAGGAGATGCCGACTATGTCGGCGCTCAAGACCTCGTCCATATCAACCGGCGCGATGTCCTCGGTGAAGACCCTTACATCGTAGCCAAGATTCCGCATGATGGTTCCTAGGAGGACGGAGCCCAGGCGAGGGATAGTAACGCGACTGTAAATGTGCAGGTGGGTGGAGCTAGGCTCCACAAAAACTATCTTTCGGATCCTCCGTGCCATCGGGCTTCTCCTTTTATTTCGTCGGGCCTCGCGCCCTCCACTGGGGCACGGCTGGACGTATTAATAAGACCGCTGGTTAGTATGCGGGGCCGGAGGTTGGATAAGCCCCCGAACCCGGCCTCCGTGATTAGATAATCTAAATATCTTTAAGCTTCATTGAGCACCTGGACGGTCCCAAGGTGAGGGCCAACCCCCCCAAGAAGATAACCCTCCCGTCCAGGGGTGCGTGAAACCTAGTGCCCTTGATGGTGTAACATCGCCTCGCTGGAGGTAGTCAGAGCCTGCCAAGGCACTAAGATGCTTAAGTATAAATAAATATGTCTCGCGCATCAAGGGGGTTCAACAACTTTTTTTGGCGGCCGCCTTTTGTGGGCCGGAAGCCTTTGGTAAAGCACCGTGCCGGCAAGGAGGCCCAGGGGTTGACACGACTCGCTGCTGAGCTACATTAAGAGAGGCGAGGCGATTTAAGGTCTTACGGTCGAGAATTTCCTATGAACAGTCACAGCGGATTGCTAACAATGTCGGCCATGGGGCTCGCGAGCCGGTGGTATGAGCTGTTCTCACGGCATGCCGAGGACCTCTACCCCGGCAGGTACACGCAGGAGAAATGCTTGGAGCTGGCCGAGCTCGCCTTGGAGATTATCGACCTGGCGCGGGAGAAGCACTCTACGATCGTCGCCCACAATTATCTCTATCCTGAATTTCACGAAATTGCCGATAAAGTCGGGGACTCACTTGGCCTGAGCTTTTACGTTAAGGACACAGGGGCCAGGCGGGTTGATTTCGAGAGCGTCTATTTCATGGGCGCGACCGCGAAAATTATTACGGGGGATGCCACGCGGGTGTTTGTTCCCGACGCTCCCCAGGTCCTTGGATGCTCCCTCGTATTTGGGACGGATTACAATTGGCTTGAGAACTGGAAGAGGGAAAATGAGGATGGTCTGCTGGTCACGTACGTTAACAGCGACCCATACACGAAATCCATCAGTGATTATATCTCGACATCGCGGAACACCGATAAAATAATCGTCCGCGCTAATTCGGAAAATCCCGGGAAAAAGATTCTGGTCTTGCCCGATAAATTTTTGGGTTACGTAATGAAAGCCAAGGCGGTGGAGCAGGGGGTCGATGCCGACCTGGTGGAGGTCTATCAGTATCAAAAGGACGGATACCAAGCCGCCTGCTACGTGCATGAAAAGATTGGCCAAGACGCCGTGGATATCGCCCTCGAGGAGAATCCGGAGGCCGAATTGATGATTCATCCCGAATGCGGCTGCGCCTCCTCTTGCCTGTATAAGCTTCACGCCGGCATCATCCCCCACGAGAGGGCCTACTTTCTCTCTACCGAGCAGATGGTCGAGCGGGCAAGGGTCTCTCCGGCCGGGGAGTTCATCGTCGCGACGGAGAAGGGGATGGTCTATCGGCTGAGAAAAGAGATCCCCGAGAAGAAATTCATGCCGGTGTCGTTGGACGCCGAATGTAGTTACATGAAGGAAAACACCCTTGAGAAGCTGCTCGACTCCCTTCGAAGAGATCGGCTGGAGATTATTCTCTGTGACGACTGCTGCGAGCCCAAAGACCCTTATCAGGATGAAGATGTTATCCATATTCAAAAATCCGTTGCCGACCTGGCCAAATTGGCCATAGACAGAATGTTCGAAGTTACCTGAAGAAATCATCCTCAAATCTTTATTATTCCTAGATAAATATGCCTGGTGATTTCGCCTTCCGCCTCAGGCGGACTTGCGACCCCCGGACCCCGACACCATTCGAGCGTAATGGGACGGCTGACGCGTCCACCTAACAGAAATTTTGGCATAAGGAGTTGACATTATTAGGATTCCCTCCTATATTCTCTATAGGCAACGGGCAAGAGCCCGACGGCCCTTTTAAAGCGTGAGTAAAATCAATGGGTTCGATGGCGATAGGAAAATCTTCGCCGGCCGAGGCGCTGGTTCGGAGCCTCAAGCGCCACGGCAGGATGACCATCAAGGAGCTCCAGGAAGCCCTGGGAGTGACCCGCACGGCCGTTCGCCAGCAGCTTTCGGCCTTGGAGGCCAAGGGGCTCGTGGAGCGGACCATTGAGAGCCGGGGCGTGGGGCGGCCCAGGGGACTTTACTCTCTCTCCGCCGAGGGCAACAAGCTCTTCGCCCGGGAGTACGAAACGCTCCTTATGGGTGTGCTCGATGAGATACAGGCCACCGAAGGCGAGGCCAGGCTACGAAACCTCCTGGGACGTGTCGGCAGAAAGCTGGCCGACACCTTCGGGCCCCTGCCTGTCGGCCAACCGCTGGCCGACCGGCTTGCTTATTTGGCGAAGCAATTGACCGGGCGAGGGCATTTGACAGAGGTGGAACCGGCCCCGGAGGGCTACACTCTGAACATGTATAACTGCCCGTACCATGAGGTCGTGGCCACCTACCCGGCTATCTGCGAGATGGAGCGAACTATGTTGGAGAACCTCCTGCAGTCCAGGGTCGAGCTCCACCAGTGCATCCTGGATGAGGAGCAGACGTCCTGCGTATACGCTGTTGCGGCCCCCGAGAGTGAGGCTGAGGCCTCTGGGTAGGCTGGCCCGAGGTTCGCTGTATGAAACCGATAGGACTGATGAGAGAGGAATTATAGCTAATATGGGAGCGGAACTGGTTATCCGTAACCTCCACGCGAGCGTGGAGGGCAACCAAATCTTGAAGGGGGTCGACCTTACGGTCCGGGCGGGAGAGATTCATTCCCTCATGGGGCCCAACGGTTCGGGTAAGAGCACCCTGGCCTACGTCCTTATGGGCCATCCCTCCTATGAGGTGGATGAGGGGGAGGTGCTGCTCGACGGGGAGAACATCCTGGAGATGGAGCCCGACGAGCGGGCCCGAAAAGGCCTCTTCCTTGCCTTCCAGTACCCGACCGCCGTTCCCGGGGTCAGCGTGGCTGACTTCCTCCGGACGGCTGTCAGCTCGATCCGGCTTGGGCCTTCCGAGGAAGGCCGGACCACAAACCTCATTCCCATGCGGGAGTTCCGAAAGGAGATCATTGAGCGGATGACGGAGCTCGGAATCGACACCGCTTTCGCCAGGCGCCACCTGAACGACGGGTTTTCGGGCGGGGAGAAGAAGCGGGCCGAGATTCTCCAGATGGCCCTGCTTAAGCCCCGTATGGCCGTCCTGGATGAGACCGACTCGGGGCTAGACATCGACGCCCTCCAGGCCGTGGCCGAAGGGGTCAACCGGCAGATGAGCAGCGAGCTCGGGGTGTTGCTAATCACGCATTACCAGCGTATTCTTAATTACATCAAACCTGACTTCGTCCACATCATGCTGGACGGGCGAATTGTCCGCTCGGGCGGCCCGGAGCTGGCCCACGAGCTTGAAGCCAAAGGCTACGACATGGTCAAGGAGTTGGCGTCGTAGAATAACGAGAAAACGCCGCTTCCATCAAGCTGCATAACATCGTAAAGGAGGAAAGGTGAAATGGCTGCTGAATCAATGAAAGGAATGCCGGATTTGGCCAAAATCCAGGACGCCATCGATCAGGCGGTCCCGGTGAAGGGGTCAGAGGATACCGGGGATTACCAGTACGGCTTCCATTACCCTGATGAGTCAGTCTTCCGCTCCAGCAAGGGGCTTAGAAAGGAGGTCGTGGAGGAGATCTCCTGGATTAAGGAAGAGCCTGAGTGGATGCTAAAACTCCGCCTGGAGGCCCTGGAGATTTTCTACTCCAAGCCCCTTCCCCAGTGGGGCGGGGATCTGAACACTCTGGACTTCGACGACATCTATTACTACGTCAGGCCGACCGATAGCCAAGGCAAGACGTGGGACGAGGTTCCGGATAACATCAAGGAGACCTTCGACCGGATCGGCATCCCCGAGGACGAGCAGAAGTTCCTCGGGGGGGTAGGGGCCCAGTACGACTCGGAGGTCGTCTACCACAGCCTGAAGAAGGAGCTCTCGGACCAGGGGGTCATCTTCCTCGACATGGACAGCGCTTTGCGTGAACACCCCGATGTCGTCCGGGAGTACTTCACCAGCATCATCCCCTCGGCGGACAACAAGTTTGCCGCCCTCAATACTGCTGTCTGGAGCGGCGGCAGCTTCGTCTACATCCCTGCGGGTGTCAAGGTCGATATCCCTCTGCAGGCCTACTTCCGCATTAACTCCGAGAAGATGGGCCAGTTCGAGCGCACCATCATCATCGCCGAGGAGGGGGCCGAGGTCCACTACGTGGAGGGCTGCACGGCGCCCAGCTTCGAAACCGATTCGCTCCACAGCGCCGTGGTGGAAATTATCTGTAAGGCCGGCTCCCGGGTGCGATACACGACAATCCAGAACTGGTCCAACAACGTCTACAATCTCGTTACGAAGCGGGCGGTGGCCTACCGGGATGCCACGATGGAGTGGGTCGACGGCAACCTGGGCAGCAAGCTCACCATGAAGTACCCCAGCGTCTACATGATGGAGCCCGGCGCCCACGGCGAGATTCTCTCCATCGCCTTCGCCTCCAGAGGCCAGCATCAAGACGCCGGCGGGAAGGTCATCCATGCTGCGCCCTACACCACGTCGGTCATTACATCCAAGTCCATCGCCAAGAACGGAGGGAGGGCCAGCTACCGCGGGCTGCTGAAGGTGGCCAAGGGGGCGGTGGGCTCCAAGTCCACCGTCGTCTGCGACGCCCTCATTCTGGACGCGGAATCGCGCTCGGACACCTACCCGTACATCGAAGTCGACGAGCAGGAGGTGACCATCGCGCACGAGGCTACGGTGAGCAAGATCGGCGACGAGCAGCTCTTCTACCTCATGAGCCGCGGGCTTAGTGAAGCGGAAGCCTCCAACATGATTGTCAGAGGCTTCATCGAGCCCCTCGTGAGGGAGCTGCCGATGGAGTACGCAGTCGAGATGAACCGGCTCATCCAGCTCCAGATGGAAGGCTCCGTGGGCTAATCGGCCCTCAACGAGAATTACAGACACCTTAGGCGACCGGAAAAGGAGCAGGCACGACCATGAGCCGAAAAAAGGCGGAGAGGCCGGAGGCCGCCGCCGCATCTCTGGCCTCGGAGGAGACCACGCAGGCTTTCTCCGAGGCCTTCGTCAATCTATTGGCCGCCAGGGGCGACGAGCCGGCCTGGATGCGTAAGCGGCGCGAGGCGTCCTGGGAGGATTTCGTCCGCCTGCCCATGCCCAAGGCGGACGATGAATCCTGGCGGCGGACCGACATCCGGGCCCTGGAGATCGGCTCTTTCGCGTCGGCCTTGGCTCAGAATGTGCCTGAGAAGTATCTCGACGCCAAACCCCGTGGCGTGGCCCTTCCCATCCCACGCGGGCCGGCCACCGAGAACGTGGTCGTGCACGCCAACGGCACCGCCGTCCACGTCCACCTAAACGAGGACTTGGCCCGCCGGGGGGTTATCTTCACCGACATCGGCACAGCCGTCCGGCAACACTCGGACCTGCTGGAGCGCTACTATCTCACGGGGAAGATTACGGAAGGGGGGCAGAAGTTCGCCGCACTGCACGGGGCCTTTTGCACCGGGGGGACGTTCCTCTACGTTCCGCCGGGGGTGGTGGTGGACGTCCCCCTCCAGTCCGTTGTCAGCTTCCGCGCAGGGCAGGTGGCCGACAGCTCCCACACGCTGGTCGTCGCCGGGGATAATAGCCAGGTCACGCTCCTCGAAGAGCTATCCTCCAAGAACGGGATGGGCCCCGGCCTCCATGTCGGCGGGGTGGAGCTCTTCATCGGCCCCGGCGCGAATGTCCAGTTCGGCCACATACAGGCTTGGGGTCAGAGCGTTTGGAACTTCGCCACCCACCGGGCCCACCTCGGCCGCGACAGCCATCTCCAATGGGTATCGGGGCTTTGGGGGAGCCGCCTCTCAAAGGTTTTTCAGGAAGTGGAGCTTCAGGACCGGGGCGGTCGGGCCGAGATGCTGGCCCTCCTGTTGGGAACCCGCCGCCAGCATCTCGATTACGAGACCTATCAGGACCACCAGGCACGCGACTGCACTTCCGACCTGCTCTATAAAGGCACCTTCAACGACAGAGCCCGCTCCGTCTGGCGGGGCATGATCCGGGTAGCCCCTGGGGCCGATGGGACCGACGCATATCAGGTCAACAACAACCTCCTGTTGGACAGGAGGGCCCGGGCCGACTCAATTCCAGGGCTCCAGATCGAGGCCAACGAGGTCCGCTGCACTCACGCGGCCACGGCCAGCCAGCTAGATAAGGAACAGCTCTTTTACCTTCGAAGCCGAGGGGTGCCGCCCGATGTCGCCCAAAGAATAATCGTCGAGGGGTTCTTCCAGCAGGTCTTGCAGCGCATAACAGCGGATGTCATCGAGCGACGCCTGCGGAAGGCCGTAGATGCGGCGCTTATCCCCCGGTAGGCGTCGGATACTCTAACAGCAATATGGGGGGCGGTAGAAGGCCCTCAAAATTTCTTGAACTTTTTAGTCAACTTTATTCTTGACAACTTGGAATAGATGATTAAGGATTAACCTGCTCCCGATTTCCGATCAAAATCATGATGGAGGAAAGAACAGTGAAAGAGTACGTCAATCCAGATGTTTTAGTGACGACGGAGTGGGTGGAGGAGCACCTCGATGACCCGGAAATCCGTATAGTGGAGTCCGACGAGGACGTCATCCTATATGAAGTGGGCCACGTCCCAGGGGCCGTGAAGGTGGACTGGCAGACCGAACTCCAGGACCAGCTCATCCGGGACTACGTTAATGCCGGAGCCTTCGAGCAGCTTGTCTCTGAAAAAGGGATCGCCAACGATCACACCGTGGTCTTTTACGGTGACAAAAGCAACTGGTGGGCAACCTACGCCTTTTGGGTCTTCAAGCTCTTCGGCCACGAGAAGTGCCGCATCATGGACGGCGGTCGCCAGAAGTGGATCGACGAGGGGCGTGAGTTCAGCAAAGAGGTCCCCGCCTACCCGGCCACCGACTATAAGGTAACAAGCACTCACGAGGAGACGATACGGGCGTTCCGCGAGGACGTCGATAAGCACCTTGAGGGGCAGAAGCCCTTGGTGGACGTGCGCTCCCCAGGGGAGTTTACGGGTGAGCTCCTTCACATGGAGGAGTACCCGCAGGAGGGCGCTCTCCGCGGCGGCCACATTCCGGGCGCGGCCAGCATCCCTTGGGGGACGGCGGTCAACGAGGACCAGACCTTCAAGTCGGCCGAGGAGCTCTGGTCCATCTACAAGGAACAGAACAATCTGGACCCCGCCGACGATATCATCGCGTACTGCCGCATTGGCGAGCGGTCCTCTCATACCTGGTTCGTCTTGACCTACCTGCTGGGCTACCAGGAGGTGCGCAACTACGACGGCTCCTGGACCGAGTGGGGCAACCTCGTAAGGGCGCCCATAGAGAAGCCGTAAAGGGACTAAGGGCCGGGCGGAGGACGCCGCCGCGGACCTGTCTGACGGGAGATATCGCCATGGAGGCCCTAGGCCCGGAGCTGCCCCAATAGCGCCCAGGCCAGCCGCGGGCGGCTGTCTTCAGCATTTGGTCATTCTGGTTTTGACTTACTCTAGCTGAGAGAAGGGAGGAACACGTATGGCTACGGAGAAACCGCATGCCAAGGGACGGGTCAAGCCTGGTGATACCACCCAGCGCGTGGGTGTGGAGCAGATCGTGGCCCGTGGTGTGAATGTTGAGGAGTTGGTGGAGAAGCTGATCGATGCGGCCGGGGCGGAGTTCACGACCTACTACTACTACACCATCCTCCGGATGTACCTGGCGGGTAATGAGGACTACAAGGAGATCTGTGAGGATGCCCGCATAGAGGACCGGGCCCACTTCGAGCTGATCATGCCCCGAATCTATGAACTGGGCGGCAGCCTCCCACGGGACATCCGGGCGTTTGCCGACCGCTCCAGCTGTCCGGACGCCTACCTGCCGGAAGAGCCCACCGCTGCAAATATCCTGGAAGTCCTGCTTGAGGCCGAGCGCTGCGCGATACGGACCTGGAATGAAGTCTGCGATATGACCGCGGGCAAGGACCCACGGACCTACGATATGGCGGCCCGAATCCTCAACGAGGAGATCGAGCACGAGGCTTGGTTCATCGAGCTTCTGAGCATGGAGCGGGATGGCATCGTCCGGCCCTCTGGACACTTCCGTCGGGGCACACCGGGAGAGGCACCATACAGCAGGAACACGCCCTTCTACAACCCATAAGCGATCGTGGCACAAACCTATCCGGTCGTTCTGACCGACGGCGTCACCGTGGCCACCATCGAGGTGGCAGAGGATGAGTACATCCTGGACGCTGCCTGGCAGGCTGGTTATGACCTGCCGGCTAGCTGCCTGGTAGGGTGGTGCGTAACCTGTGCCGGCCGGCTCCTATCAGGGGAGGTCGACCACACAGATTCCCTGCGGTACTATTCAGCTGATCAGGAAGAAGGCTTCATCCTTCTGTGCACGGCGAAGCCCCGTGCGCCGCTACACATCCTGACCCACCAGAAGGAGGCCTGCCGGGCGCACCGTCAGCGACTTGGCCTTCCCACCCCTTTGGGATAAGCCCAGAGGCCCGTCACAAAAAGTCGGCAGGAGGCAGAGGACGTGAACAAACTCAGCCGAGAAGAGCAGATCGAGTTAATCATGGAGCACTATGAAGACCCGATCAACTGGGGCTCTATGGATGACGCGGACGTGGTCCAGAGGATCGGCAATCCCGGCTGTGACGACCTTGTGACGGTCTACCTCAAAATCAATGATCAGGATGTCGTCGAGGGGGTCTCCTTCGAGGGGGAAGGATGTACTCTCAGCATGGCGGGCACATCGATGATAATGGAGATGGTGGAGGGCAAGTCGCTGGAGGAGGTGCAGGCGATTCCCCTCGACGCCGTCATCGAAATCTTGGGCCGTGAGCTGGCCATGACCCGTCCTCGCTGCTCCACGCTGGGGCTGAACGCCGTCCGCTTTGGGATTAAGGGATACCTGCAGCGGCAGATGCTGGCTCGGAGTCGGGAGGGCGAGGCCGTTGCCCAGGCCGATAACCCCGCCCCCGCCAGCGATGACGAGGAGGCTTAAGAGGCAATGGGGGAGTATTTCGAGGTCGCCAAGACCGATGAGATAGGCCCGGGAGAGAAGAAGTTAGTGGAGGTCGACGGCGAGCCCCTGGCAATCTTCAACCTCGGCGGTACATACTACGCCATACAGGACGTCTGCACCCACGACGGGGGCCCTCTCGTCGAGGGGGACCTGATAGGGGATGATGAGATCGAGTGCCCAAGGCACGGGGCCCGCTTCAACGTACGCACCGGAGCTGTAACCAGAATGCCCGCGTGCGAACCTGTGGAGACCTTTCCGGTCAAGGTCGAAGGCGACCAGATTCTCGTCTCTATCGACTAAGACGTCTTCAAACCTCCTAATTAGCTCAACATCGTAAATAATTTCCGGTGGTTAGTATCAGCTCGTAAAAGGGTAGGGTGGGTGACCCATAATCTTGCCAGCCTCGCCCGCCAGTGATACCCTTGGGAAAAGTTCCAGGAGGTGAGCAATGGCGACGGACCCCCAGGCCCGCTCGGCGACCGACCATCCCGAGCTCGGAGAGGTAGGAGCGCCAGGTGATGGAGCTCCGCAAGAATTCGACCGCCGGCTCTATTGTCAGCTCCACGTCTTCGGGAATTGCGCCGATACCGAGAGCCTGAAAGAGACGTTTAGCGAGAGCGGCCTAGAGGGCGTGTTGTATCACGACCTGAACGATCCGCTCGGCGTTGGCCTGCTCGTAATTACTGAGGACCCTGACGTCCTGGTTGGCGAGGCGAGGTCAGTGTTGGCCAGCGAGCCATTCTCGTCTTTGCAGCGCAAGCCCGAACTCACGATGATAGGAAGAACCTATTCGACCGGCCGGGAGGTCGATCTTGAAGACTGGATGCTGGTCAAGCCCCGGCGCTATGCCTTCAACCCCGAGTGGCCCTGGGCAATCTGGTACCCATTGCGTCGGAGGCCAGAATTCGGTTTACTCACTGAAGTGGAGCAGGGAAAGATTCTCCGCGAGCACGCGATGATTGGCAAAACCTACTCCCAGGGCGGCCATGCGTTTGATATTCGTCTGGCCTGTTTCGGGCTCGACCAGAATGACAATGAGTTTGTCCTGGGCCTGGTAGGCCCTGAGCTCCATCCGCTCTCTCGCCTCGTCCAGGATATGAGAAAAACCCAACAAACTGCCAAGTATATTGAGTCGCTGGGCCCTTTCTTTGTGGGCAAAGTCTGCTGGCAGAGTCCCCTGAAGACCTAGGGGGGGGCCTGTTCAAGATCGCCATCCCCCTTTTCTCTAATATATTTTATTGACAATAATCGCCTCTCCCTCTGGACATTTTTCTCCATACTAGTATAATTCCGTCAAGTAATTTCGGCTGCACCGCATTGAGAGAATTACACGTCTTAGGGGCTGTTTGCCGTTGCGAAACCCACATGGGCTACCTCCCTTGTAAACGATAGACGGGGGTGAGTAGCTCAGTTTTGAAGCCGTTTCGGCTTCCGGCCCAGCGATAATGTGACCCGCCAGTTTTCTTGGTAGATCTGGGCGCAACAAGATAGGGAGACGCCTTATGGGTATGCGCACAATCTCCGAACCATACCCAGAGACGCCTCACGAGCGGGCCCTCGCCGAGCTTCGTGATGGGAGGGGGGTTATCTCGTGATTGCCGGCGAAGGCCGACTAGCAATCGATCAGCTCCTCTTCGGTCCGGGGCAAACCCTCCAGGGCGACGGGGCGCTCATTCTCACGAAAGCTCTCCTGGAAAATGGGGTGGGTTACCTTGGAGGCTACCCCGGCTCCCCGGTCGCGCATCTGCTCGATCTCTTCGCCGCCGCTTATCAGCCCGTCCTCAAAGACCTTGGCATCTACTTTGAAGTCTCCAACAACGAGGCCTCCGCCGCCTCCTTGCTTCTCACCTCAGTCACGCACCCTATCCGGGGCGCTGTGTGCTGGAAGGTAGTTGGAACCAACGTCGCCTCGGATCCCCTGGCCCACGTCGCCGCCTCCGGGGTAACGGGCGGAGCTCTTATTATCGTGGGTGAAGACTACGGCTGCACGGGGACTACAATCGCCGAACGAACGCTTCCGTTTGGACTCAAATCGGGGATGCCCGTCCTGGAGCCCCTCGCGAGCCCCGCAGACATGGCCCGCATGGTAAGGGAAGGTTTCGAACTCTCCGAGGCAAGCCGGATGCCCGTCCTATATGTCTTGCCCACCCGGGTGGGCAACTTAAAGGGCAGCTTCGTCGCCAACGAGAACCGCCCCCCGGCCATCTCCACCCTGAACCCCATCTCACGGAGCATTCGGAACCCTAAGGCCATCACCCTGCCGCCCCGTTCCATGGTTCATGAGCGCGAGAAGGTGGAAGAGAGGCTTCCCGCCGCGCGGGACTACATCCGTCGCAATCGCATGAATCGCCTCTTTACCGGCCGAAGGGAAGAGGTAGGTATTATCACGCACGGGGCGCTCACCAATCTGGTGTTCCGCTCCTTCCATCTGCTGGGGCTCAACGGCCACACCCGCGAGCTGGAGGTGCCCATTTTGGCGCTTCGGGCCCTCTACCCGCTCGTGCCCGAAGAGCTGATCGAGTTCGTTGAGGGAAAGGAAGAGGTCATTATCATCGAGGAGGGCAGGCCCGCCATCTTGGAAGACCAGATTCGGAGCGTGGTGCAAAAGGCTGGCTTAGAGGTGACCTTCATCGGGAAAGATGACTTGGGCCTGGAAGGCGAGCTTCAGCCCTCAGCCCTCATGGAACGCATTGGTAGAATCCTCGGCCCCCGGCTCTTTCCAGTCGGCGAGGTCCGTGAGCGGATTGACTCTACCCTCGAGCGGCATGCCGCCCAGCGCGACGTCGCCGCCCATCACCTGGCCGAGCCCCTGGTTGCCAGGACTCCCATCTTCTGCACCGGCTGCCCGGAGCGGCCCATCTTTACCGCTCTAAAAATCCTAGAGGCCGAGGGGGGCCAATTCCGCTACGCGAACGACATAGGCTGTTACTCGCTTGCGGCCCTGCCTCCTTTTGAGTTCACCGATTCAATTACCGCCATGGGATCGGGCCTGGCCACCACTGGGGCATTGAGCCGTTTGACCGACGAGACCATTATCTCCTTCATGGGCGATGGCACCTTCTGGCACTCGGGGCTCACAACCAGCATCATAAATGCCGTCCAGAACAACACCAACGCCATCCTCGTCATTTTTGAGAATTTTCACATCGCCATGACCGGCGGACAACCTAATCCTAGCACGGGGATGAATTTCAGGGGCGAGCCCATCCCCGAGATGGATATCGAAGCCACCCTGAAGGCGTGCGGGGTCCGGTGGACGCGGGTGGTGAACCCGTACGACCTCGATGACTCCCTGGCCGCCTTCCGTGCCGCTTTGGACCAACCCCAAGGCGGCCTCCGGGTTCTATTGTCCCGGGCTGAGTGCCAGCTCATCAAAGGTCGGCGCGACGAACGTCGAGTCCGCGAGGACCTCACCAAGGGCCTTCGGGTGGTCAAGTCCCAGTACGGGGTGGACCCGGACCTCTGCACAGGCGACCATTCGTGCATCAGTCTCAACGGGTGCCCCTCCCTCACCCTGACCGATAGCCCCAATCCGTTGCGGGAGCACTCCATCGTCATGGTGGACACTAGCTGCTCCGGCTGCGGGCTGTGTGGGGAGATAACCGTAGCGGCAAAGCTCTGCCCCTCCTTTTACGAAGTGACCGTTGTGAGCAACCCCACTCGTTGGGAGCGCCTGAGCCATTCAATTTGGCGGACCGTCGTGGGGTTGGCCGACATAGTCGAAGAGACCGACGGGGGGCCCTCATGACCGCGTTAGCGCCTGAGGTGACCACCGTCTACATATCCGCCGTGGGCGGGCAGGGGGGAGCTCTCCTCAGCGAATGGCTCCTGGCGGCGGCTCGCCAGATGCACTATCGGGCCCACGCGGTGGGCATCCCCGGCATGTCCCAGCGGGGCGGTGCGACCAGCTACTATGTTGAGATAGTGCCCGAGCTGGCCGACTCCGAGCTCCACGACGCCATCCTCTCTCCGGCCCCGTTCCCAGGTGAGATCGGCTGTCTCATCGGGCTCGAGATGCTGGAGCTGGGCCGGGCGGTGGAGGCGGGGTACAGTTCCGACAAGACCACCGTCATCGGCTCAACCCATCGGGACTACACCGTCCTGGAGAAGATGCCCTCCTACGTCGAGCGGCAAGACGAAGACACCATCCTTACCCTGCTGGAGCGCCTAGCCGGAAGGGTGGTGACATTCGATGCCAGGGTTCTAGCGAGAGCTGAGGGGTTGGCCGAACGACACGTAAACGCCATCCTCATCGGTGCCGTGGCTGCTACTAAAGCCTTGCCCATACGGGAAGAAGCCTACCGGCTTGCCATCAAGGTCGTCGGGGTGGCTCCGGACCTCAATCTTAGGGCCTTCGAGGCGGGCCTGCGCCACGTGTTGGCGGGACTGCCTTCTTTGCCCAAGAGCGATGCCCTCGCCGCTCGTGATCATATCTCGGCCATCAGCCCCAAGCAGCAAGAGGCCCACAGTCGTCTCATGGAGAAGCTGCCGCCTCAGGATAACGAGGAGCTCGGCTTCATTCTCGAGGTGGCCTGCGCCAGACTTATCGAATACCATGACGAGGCCTACGCACAGTCTTACCTAGACCGGGTCGTGGCCCCCTGGATTGAGGAGAAGTCCGTCGACCGAGGCGGCCGCCTCGCCCAGATTTATGCCCGCCACACCGCCAACCTCATGACCTACGAGGACCCTGTCCGGGTCGCCGCCCTCAAGAGCGACCCCCGCCGGTTCGAGCGCATTCAGGCCCACCACGGCATTCAGGCTGGGCAACCCTATCGGCTGCGGGAGCATTTCCGGCCTGAGATGGAAGAGCTTTACGGGCTCTTGCCCGTCAAGCTCGTCCACTGGTTCCGGCCGCCCACTGAGGGAGCATCCGGTGAAGAGCCCAACGCCCCTCGGCGCTCACTCTCGGTCGCTCTAAAGACGACCTCGTTGTTAGGGATGGTTGTACTAAAGTGCATGTCGGCCCTGAGGTGGCTTAGGCCTTACTCCTGGCGCAGGTGGAAGGAAGAGCAGCTTTTAGAGGCCTACACAGACCATATTAAAGCGTTTCTTGAGAAGTCCTACGATCTGGCGTGCGTCGTCGCCCAGGCGGGGGGGATGATACGCGGGTACGGCGGAACCCGGCGCCGCACCGAGCGGATTTTCCACTCCTACATCCAAGAGTTCCTCCATCCCTTGGTCGAGCTCGACGAGCGTTGCTCCTCCAACGGCGACTACGCCCTCACGCTTAGGGCCGTGGCCAAGGTCCAGAGCATCATCAAGCCCACGGGGGCCGGCTTCGAAGAGGCGGTGACCCTCGCCCGCGCCCTCCAAGCCCACGAGCAAGGCTGCTCCTACGACGAGCTTCTGGAGATGGTCATGGATTTCGAGTCTATTCCCGTCCTTGCCGACTCGTCACCATGCGCTGATTAATACCAGACACCCCTCGGCCAAAATCCCCTCTCCCGCTGCTTACTCCTAAGACCGTCCATCATAATCCAGGCGCAAATGCGACTCCAGGACGGTTTCCGTTCCGTTTGGGCCGGTCAGGCGGGGGCGATTTTCCGCGATTTTCCGCGATTTTCCGAATTAGTACCCGGAAACGTAGGTGAGACCATTTGCCACCCGTTCGATCTCATCTCCCGCCTCCAAGAGCAGGAGGGTGGCGTTCCAGGTGCCGGTCAAGAACATATTGTGGTGGCCGTCCGAAATCGTTGCAGGCACGGCTCTATCGGCGAAGCGCACCAGTCGGTTCTCCACGTCGAGCACCACCTCTTGGTCCGGACTCCTCTCGACCGCCTCCATAAGCCAGTCCAGAGCCTCGGCCTCAAGGGCGAGACAAGGGATGCCGATCGCGGTGCAATTCCCGATGAAGATCTCTGCGAACGACCTGCCCAAGATCCCACGGATCCCCCAGCGCCTAAGCCCCTCCGGGGCGTGCTCTCGGGATGAGCCGCACCCGAAGTTCTGGCCGACCAGAAGGACCGAAGCCCCTCGGTAGCACTCTTGATTGAAGGGATGGTCTGGCGCCTGGCGGCGGTCGTCTTCGAATAGGTGCTCCTCAAGGCCCTCGAACGTTACACTTCTGAGGAACCGGGCGGGGATTATCCGGTCGGTGTCTATGTCGTTGCCGGGCATGGGGATGCAGCGGCCGATTATCTGGCGTCGGACTGCCTCTGAGCTCATCGGAGCATCTCCCGAACGTCGGTGACCTCGCCCGCGACGGCCGCCGCGGCCACCATGGCGGGGCTCATCAGCAGCGTCCGGCCGGTCGGGCTTCCCTGGCGTCCCTTGAAATTCCGGTTGCTGGAGGAGGCGCAGACCTCACGGCCTTTCAGCTTATCCTCGTTCATGCCCAAACACATGGAGCAGCCTGCCATGCGCCAATCAAACCCGGCCTCCTTGAAGACCTCGTCGAGGCCCTCGGCCTCGGCCGCCTTGGCCACGGCCTGTGAGCCAGGGACCACGAGGGCTCGGACGCCCTCTGCGACCTTCCTCCCCCGGGCGACCTCGGCGGCGGCGCGCAGGTCTGAGAGCCGAGCGTTTGTGCAGGAGCCTATGAACGCCACATCGATGGGCGTAGCCTCTATGGGCCGCCCCGGCTCGAAGGACATAAATGAGAGGGCCTCTTCCCAGGTATCCCGGTCGGCCTCGGGGGCGTCGGCAGGGTGCGGGATATCCTCGCCCACACCCACGGATTGGCTCGGGTTGATACCCCAAGTGACCATCGGCTGAAGGGTCCCGCCATCGAAATCGACCACGTCGTCGAAGCTGGCGCCTGGCTCCGTCGCAATGCTCTTCCACCAGGCCACCGCGCGCTCAAAAGCCTCGCCCTGCGGCGCGAAGGGGCGGCCCTTGAGGTAATCGAACGTCGTTTCGTCGGGGCTCATATACCCTACCCGAGCGCCCCCCTCTATGCTCATGTTGCAGATGGTAAGGCGCTCCTCCATCGACATCGCCTCAACTGCGGAGCCGGCGTACTCGTAGGCGTAGCCCACCCCACCCTTGACGCCCAGCCGCTGGATAATCGTCAGGATCACGTCCTTGGCGTAGACGCCGGCAGGGAGCTTCCCCTCTATTAGGATTTGGCGGAGCTTGGGTTTCGCAATCGCCAGGCATTGAGTTGCAAGCACGTCCCGCACTTGGCTCGTCCCGATGCCAAAAGCGAGGGCTCCTAGGGCCCCGTGGGTGGAGGTGTGGCTGTCGCCGCAGGCGATGGTTATTCCCGGCTGGGTAAGGCCCAGTTCGGGTCCAATTATGTGGACGATGCCCTGGCGGCCGCTTTCGAGATCGAAGAGAGGGATGCCGAAATCCTCACAATTTCTGACCAGGTGGACCGTCATCTCCTCGGCCAGGGCGTCCGTGAATGGGCGTAACTGGGAGGCGGTGGGAACGATGTGGTCTATGGTGGCGAAAGTCCTATCCGGAAAGCGTACTGGCAGGCCCGCCTCCCGTATCATCTGGAAGGCCTGCGGGCTCGTCACCTCGTGGATGAGGTGGAGGCCCATGAAGAGCTGGGTCTGCCCTGAGGGGAGGGTGCGGACCTCGTGGGCGCGCCAGACCTTGTCGAGAAGCGTCTCGGCCATAATGACGTTATTCTCCCAAACTACAAGGCTATTCGCAAGACCTCTGGGTGCACGGGCCGATATGCTGCTCGTTTTTTTGCTATCGATGAGAAGGTCTGGTGAGGCCCTGGCGGCTGGCTTCCTTCACCCCGTCCGAGTGTCCGGGAAGCCAGGGGCCAGAACAACGCGAGAGCCTGATGGGAGGACCTTGATCAGCAGGACGTTGATTGGGGCCTTTTTCCAACTCGGGTTGGTCCAGGTTGTGAAACGGCTCTTACGCCCCTTCGCGGGAGCCGCCCCAGCCCCGGCGCAAGGGCTGCGGGGGAAGGTTGTAGACCTCTTCTGGGAAGTGGACGACGATATGCTCAAC
Organism: Nitrospinota bacterium; assembly: GCA_022562795.1. GTDB lineage: Bacteria > JADFOP01 > JADFOP01 > JADFOP01 > JADFOP01 > JADFOP01. The sequence continues at coordinate 25,178 of JADFOP010000010.1, read as the reverse complement.
GATGTCTTTGACCGAGACGATGCCAACCGGCTCGTACTCGTCGTTGACCAGGGGAATGTGGCGGTAGCCGCCAACGTCCATCAGGTGGAGGGCGAAGGCTACGGCATCGTCGGGCTGGAGGCACTCTGGGTCCGGCGTCATAATCTCCCCTACGCGGACGGCTGATGGATCGGCCCTGGCGCAGAGGACCTTCTGGATGATGTCCCTTTCGGAACAGATGCCGGTGACCTTACCGTTCCTGACTACGATAGTGCACCCAATTCGCTTCTCGCCCATCCGGGCGGCGGCTTCTGCTACGCTGTCCGTCTCCTCGGCGCAGACCAGCCCCGAATTGTTAAGCCTCAGATTCTTGAGGGGCTCCAGCAGGGTGTCGGCATCTAGGAGCTTTTGCGCCTTCTGCTCTCCCCAATATTGCCGGAACTCTTCATCCAATTCCAAGAGGTCGAACTTAATCACGGTAGTCCTCCAGCCGCAGGGTAATCTCCCTTATGGATATCCCCGCTAAGGGGGATAAGAGCAATTTGAGTGCCACTGCTACGACATTTATGGTAAATTCATCTAACAATTTAATATTATTAGGTTTATTCGCTCTAGGGACAGATTGAATTCGGGCGATGGAGGTAGGTAGGTGTCAAGATTTTGCAACAGCGTCAATGCTTTGGCAGGGTTCCTGGCCTTTCTCGGGCGGCTTCGGCTCAGTGCGAGGGGGGTTGATTTCAAAGATGACGGTTAGTATCGTAGGAGCCTGGCTGGCTATTTGGTTTACACGATAGGAGCAGTGGTCGAATGAATTATGTGGCCAAAAATCAATGGCTCCGGGGGTCGAGCTCATGAGCGCCAGGATTGCCCTCCTTCCAGGCGACGGGATCGGTCCCGATGTGGTTAGGGAGGCCGTTCGGGCCCTCAAGGCCGTGAACGTCAAGCTCGGCCTGAAGCTCGACTTCGAGGAGGCCCTGTTCGGTGGCGCGGCCATCGATGCGACGGGCCAGCCGTTGCCGGGCGAGACGCTGGAGATGTGCCGATCGTCCGATGCCGTGCTCCTCGGCGCCGTCGGGGGGCCGAAGTGGGACGATTTCTCCAAGGCCAACCGGCCGGAGGCGGGGCTCCTCGCCATCCGAAAGGAGTTGGGGCTTTTCGCCAACCTGCGGCCGGCCACCTGCTTCTCTCATCTTGCGGAGGCCTCTCCGCTCCGAAGGGAGGTCGTAGAGGGCCTCGACATTCTCATTATCCGTGAGCTGACCGGTGGCATCTACTTCGGCGAGCCCAAAGGGTGTGAACCTAAAGACGGGGGGGAGCGGGCTTATAGCACGATGGTCTACGAGACATTTGAGATCGAGCGGATTGTCCGGCTCGCCTGTGAGATTGCCCGGAGTCGCTCAGGGAAGGTCTGCAGCGTGGACAAGGCGAACGTCCTCGAGGTGAGCGCCCTGTGGAGACGGGTGGCCGCTCGTGTGGGCGAGGAATACGCCGACGTGGAGCTCACCCACATGTACGTGGACAACTGCGCCATGCAGCTTGTGCGCGACCCCAAGCAGTTTGATGTCATCGTGACGGGCAACCTCTTCGGCGATATCCTCTCTGATGAGGCTGCCATGCTGACCGGCTCTATCGGAATGCTCCCCTCGGCGAGCCTGGGCGGCTCGGTGGGCCTGTTCGAGCCCGTGCACGGCTCGGCCCCTGACATCGCCGGCCAGGATAAGGCAAACCCATTGGCGGCAATACTCTCGGCGGCCATGCTCCTTCGTCATATCCTTGAGTGCGCCGAGGGTGCGGAGATGATCGAACGGGCGGTCTCAACGGTCATAGCCGAGGGCTACCGGACCGCCGATATCTTCAGGCCCGGCACTAAGCTGGTTGGCACGCGTGGCATGGGCGATGCGGTATTAGAGTTTCTAGATGGAGCTAAGGTTTGAAGTGAAAAGAAAGTTGGATAGAGCGAATGAGTAGCGAGGGATACATAGTGGCCGTGGCAGGGGCCACGGGGGTCGTCGGCCGAGAATTGATCAAAATACTCGAGGAGCGGAAGTTCCCGGTGGAACGGCTCATTGTGCTGGCTTCGGAGCGCTCTGTGGGCAAACAGAGTTCCTTCCGTGGTGAGGAAATTGACGTCGAACTCCTCGCAGATGATAGCTTCGAGGGGGTTGATATCGCCTTTTTCTCGGCCGGGGCCGAACGCAGCCGGCAGTTCGCGCCAAAAGCCGTAGAGGCGGGGGCGGTGGTGATAGACAACTCCTCTGAGTTTCGAATGAGGCCGGAAGTTCCTCTTGTCGTCCCCGAAGTCAACCCGGAAGCGATTAATACCCACAATGGGATGATCGCTAATCCCAACTGCTCCACCATCCAAATGGTCGTCATCCTGAAGCCCATCCACGATGCCGCCAAGGTCGAGCGAGTGGTGGTCGCCTCGTATCAGTCGGTGAGCGGAACCGGCCAGAAGGCGGTTGAGGAACTGGAGCAACAGGTACGCACCCTATTGAAATTCGAAAAACCCACAAGCCACGTCTATCCACACCAAATCGCCTTCAACGTACTGCCCCACATAGATAGCTTCCATGAAAGCGGTTACACCGGAGAAGAGATGAAGATCATTAACGAAACCAAGAAGATCATGGGGGACGATTCCATTCGGGTGACCGTCACTGCCGCGCGCGTGCCTGTCTTTTACGGCCATTCGGAGTCGGTGAACCTGGAGACCGCCTACAAGTTGACTGCCGAGCAGTGCCGCGAAATCCTCTCGCGGGCGCCCGGTGTTTTGGTCGTAGATGACCCCCCCTCTAACTCCTACCCCTTGGCCATTGACGTTGCCGGCCAGGACTTGGTATTCGTAGGGCGCATTCGGGAAGACCCCTCCATTGCAAACGGCCTCGATCTGTGGATCGTCGCCGATAACCTCCGAAAAGGGGCTGCCCTCAATGCAGTTCAGATCGCCGAACACCTGATTCAGGCCTGAGGCGCACCCTCCTGGGCGGGGACGGAGCCTTGATTAGCCCCTGGGGCGGTGTTATAAAGGGGCGCCACCGGGCCTGCTCAACAACATCCTTTCATCTCAGGAGTTTGCTATGACGACAGCACGGATAGGCGTCATTGGGGGTAGCGGACTGTACGAGATGGAAGGGCTCCGTGCCAAAGAAGAAGTCACCGTCGACACCCCTTTTGGCCTTCCCTCAGATCGTTACCTCATCGGGGAGATTGGGGACGTCGAGTTGGTCTTTTTGCCGCGCCACGGCCGCGGCCACCGTATATTGCCATCCGATCTCAACTATCGGGCCAACATCTACGGCATGAAGCAGCTGGGCGTAGAGTGGATTATCTCCGTCAGCGCCGTCGGCAGCATGCGAGAAGAAATTGAGCCCGGCCACATTGTCATCATCGATCAGTTCTTTGACCGAACCCGCGAGCGTCCGAGCACCTTCTTCGGAGACGGTGTGGCGGGACACATAACCTTCGCGGACCCGATCTGCCCCACTCTTCGCCCCGTCCTCGCCGAGGCCGCCTCGGCGGCTGGAGCCACCGTACACGACGGCGGCACATACGTCTGCATCGAGGGGCCTCAGTTCTCGACTCGCGCTGAGAGCCGGGTCTTTCGCTCCTGGGGAGTGGACGTCATCGGGATGACCAACCTCCCTGAGGCCCGCCTAGCCCGAGAGGCTGAGATTTGCTACGCTACGATCGCGCTTTGCACCGACTACGACTGCTGGCACGAAGGTGAAGAGGATGTGACCATTGAAGTGGTTTTGGAGACGGTCCGAAAGAACGTCTCCACCGCCCATAACATCATCAAAGAGGCCGTCTCCCGCTTTCCCATCGAACGAACCTGCCCTTGTTCCGAGGCGCTCAAGCACGCCATCATGACTCCCGCGGACCTCATTCCTCCGGCCACTAGGGAATCTCTCGGGCTGCTCATCGGCAAGTATCTCTGAGGGCTACTCCTTGGCGATGGCTTCTGAAATTTCCAATCGGTTGTTTGCCCAGGCGCGGGAGCTGATCCCGGGAGGGGTCAACAGCCCCGTGAGGGCATTTAAGGCCGTCGGGAGCGAGCCACGCTTTATCTCTCGGGCCGAGGGAAGCCGCCTCTTCGATGCCGATGGCAACGCCTACATAGACTACGTCGGCAGCTGGGGCCCAATGATTGTGGGCCACGCTCACCCCCAGATCGTGGATGCCCTCAAGGCCGCCGTGGAGCGGGGGATGAGCTACGGCGCCCCGACGGTTCTCGAGGTCACCCTGGCCGAGATGGTTGTGGAGGCGGTGCCCTCCATTGAGATGGTCCGTATGGTGAACTCCGGCACTGAGGCGACCATGAGCGCCATCCGGCTTGCCAGGGGTGCGACGGGGCGGGACAAGATTATCAAGTTCGCCGGCTGCTATCATGGCCATGCCGACGGCCTTCTGGTTGAAGCGGGAAGCGGGGCCACGACGGTGGGAGTCCCCACCAGCCCTGGGGTTCCGATGGACTATGCTCGTAACACCATTTCCCTTGAGTTCAACGATATCGGCGCCGTCGCAGATGTCTTTGCGGCCGAGGGGGGCGAGATTGCATGCGTCATCGTTGAGCCCGTAGCTGGCAACATGGGCTGTGTACTCCCGGAGAAAGGTTTCCTCGAGGGCCTGGGAGAGCTAACGGCCGCTCACGGTGCGTTGCTTATATTTGACGAGGTTATGACGGGTTTTCGCTTGAACTATGGCGGTGCTCAAGAGCTCTACTCCGTGACCCCCGATCTCACCTGCCTTGGAAAAGTCATTGGGGGGGGGCTCCCCGTAGGCGCCTACGGGGGTCGTCGTGAGCTGATGGAGATGATTGCCCCGGAGGGCCCCATCTACCAGGCCGGCACTCTCTCAGGCAATCCCCTGGCCATGACTGCTGGCATCGAGACGCTAAAGCTCTGCCGGCAGCAGGGCTTCTACCAACGACTGGAAGATATAAGTGCAATCCTGGTTTCAGGCCTGGAGGAAGCCAGCCGAAAGGCCGGCCTTGAGCTCACATTCAACCGCGCAGGCTCGATGTTTTGCTGCTATTTTTCGGACCAAGAGATCTACGACTACAAGACGGCTCTCCACAGCGACACGGCCGCATTCGGCCGCTTCTTCCGGTCGATGTTGGCGGGGGGGGTCAACCTGGCGCCTAGCCAGTTCGAAGCGGGCTTCGTATCGTCGGCCCACACAGAGGATGATATTGAGGCCACCGTAGAGGCCGCCTCCGAAGCCTACCGTGAGGTGGCCTCATCGAAGTAGTGGAACATCATGCTGCAGGTTCCCTGTAGCTACCCACTTGGGGAGGATAAGCATTGTGGGCGAGATTATCGCTGTCACCGCCCGGGAGATTCTCGACTCACGCGGGAACCCCACCGTCGAGGTTGATGTCCTGGTCGAGGGAGGTTTCCTCGGACGGGCGGCTGTTCCCTCGGGCGCCTCTACCGGGGAGAGGGAGGCTGTGGAGCTACGCGATGGCGATAAGGAGCGCTATCTTGGCAAGGGTGTGAGGAAGGCCGTCGAGAACGTCACCGAAGTCATCGCCAAAGAGATTTTGGGGCTCGACTGCTCAGACCAGGCCCACATAGACCGACTCATGATCGATCTGGACGGTACGGATAACAAGGGCCGCTTGGGGGCAAACGCCATTCTGGGGGTCTCGCTTGCTGTCGCCAGGGCGGCCGCCGGGGAACAAGGACAAGAGCTTTTCCGGTACTTAGGGGGGGTGGACGCAAATGAGTTGCCGGTGCCCCAGATGAACGTTCTCAATGGAGGCGCCCATGCGGACAACAACGTCGATATCCAGGAGTTTATGATTATGCCGATCGGTGCGAGCACCTTTTCAGAGGCGCTGCGCATGGGAGCCGAGACTTTCCACCACCTTAGGGTCGTTCTGAAGGAGAAGGGCTACCAGACGGCCGTAGGTGACGAGGGCGGGTTCGCACCCAACCTTCAGAGCAATACCGAGGCCGTTGAGTTGCTTCTGCAGGGCATCGAGAGGGCGGGTTACCGTCCAGGCGAGGACATCGTATTGGCTATCGATGCGGCGGCCAGTGAGCTCTATCAGGGAGAGGGCGCCTACCGGCTCCCGGCCGAGAAGGAGCCCGTAATGAGTTCCGAGGCCTTGGTGGAACTCTACGCCCATTGGGTCTCTCGCTATCCCATCATATCCATTGAGGACGGTCTGGCCGAGAGCGATTGGGAAGGCTGGAAGCTCCTTACTAGGCGGCTGGCCGATAAGGTTCAAATCGTCGGAGATGACATTTTCGTTACCAACACTAAAATCTTCCAAGAGGGAATTGCCCAGGGCATCGCTAATTCCATCCTCATTAAGCTCAACCAAATTGGCACCCTGACCGAGACTCTCGAGTGCATTGAGATGGCCCGACGCGCTCGCTACACATGCGTTATAAGCCACCGCTCAGGAGAGACGGAAGACACGGCCATTGCCGATGTTGCCGTGGCTACGGGTGTGGGCCAAATTAAGACAGGCTCGCTGAGCCGGACTGACCGGGTGGCTAAGTACAATCAGCTGCTGAGGATAGAGGAGAGCCTTGGCGAGGTTGCCCTTTACAAGGGAAAAGGGGTGTTTTACAATATCCCCTGAGCGCACACGAAGTACGGATGAGAGGGAGGGCCGCCAGGAAGGTGGTCCTTTATGTTATTTGGTATGTTGTCTAAGCTCCGGACAAGGCCTCGGCGCGCCCGTCGGGTCGAAGGCAAATCGAGTGTGAGGGGGCGGGTAAAAAGGCGTGGCGCCCGCCAGACTGCTACTCCCCCCAAAAGGCCCCAAATTGTCTTCGTGTTGGCCGCAGCAGCCACGGCCTTCATCGTCTTGCTCACGATCTTCGGCCAGAGAGGCCTTGTGGAGGTATACTCACTGAAGCATAAGGTTAGCGCCACGTCTGAAGAAATATCCTCTTACGAACAGAAAAACAAGGAGCTTCTCGAGCGGATCTATAAGCTCAAACATGACCCCTTTACCATCGAGCAAATTGCGCGAGAGGAACTTGGGCTGGTTCGGCCCGGGGAGACCGTCTACGAATTTGTAGACGAGCCTCCTTCCCATTTGCGGCCGGAATAGGTCAACACCATGCCTCTTTTTTGGCAGGGGGGGCGTGGTCGAAAGGGTAGCCTTATGGGGGCCACCGGCCTTCTGTCACGAGGGCCTTTTTGCCAGAATCCTCTTGACAGCAATGGGCAGGATGCTATATTGACTTGGGAAATTTGATAAGGCCTAATATTGGTGCGGGGTGGAGCAGTCAGGTAGCTCGTTGGGCTCATAACCCAAAGGTCGCAGGTTCGAATCCTGCCCCCGCTACCAACTTAAGCCCCACGATTTAAAGGGTTGTGGGGCGTTTCATTGTAACACAACCGACAGGAAAGCGCCGTTGGCCGAATTTTGCACATTGCAAAGGCAAACCTCATTAGCCGAGACCCCGTTGAACAGAATCAATACAGGGCCTAGGCCTTGCTAAGAGGCCATCGCGGTTTGGGCGTATCTTAAAAGCGAAGTTATTCCTAGAAAGGCAATCTCGTAATGCCGAGCATTGAATCACTTGTTCTGCCTCCCCCTGCCAATCAACTCACGCTCTTCGGATACCTTATCATCTTAGTCACCTTCCTCCATATTACTTTCATCAGTGTTTTTTTAGGCAGTTCGTTATTGTCCGTCATTTTCAATATCCTGGATAAAAAGCAACCCAACCCCATTTACTCTCGTTTCGCCAAGGATTTGCTTGAGACCGGCATATACAATAAGAGCTTTGGAGTGATTTTGGGTCTCCTGCCTCTGATGACCTTATCCGTTCTATTTTCCCAGATTCTTTATGGTTCCGGCTTACCAATACATACTTTTTTCAATTCCGCCTTGTTTCTTTTAGCGCTCGGCCTAGTCCTTATTTACATGTATCAACACACATTCCCAAAGCGTGATAAGCAATTTCTACTCCACATTTGCTGGGGTATTCTGGGCCTGGCCGTTCTCTTTGGAGCCTATTTCATCTTCATCGGCGGTACGACTTTGATAACAGATTTTGAAAAGAGGTCTTTTATTCAGCGCCCAGACCCGTACAGTCTACTTTTTTCTTGGAGTGTGATAGCAAGATATAAGATTTTTTTATTTGCCTCCTTGGCAATTACCGGCGGGGCAGCCCTCTTCTATTTTTTTGAGTTCTATGAGGACTCAGATAGTATTGACGAGGAGTATGGGGCCTTCATCAGAAAGTTTTGCGCAGGCCTATCTCTTGCATGTATTGCGATCTTGCCGGTTATGCTAGTGTGGAATTTGATCACCTTGCCCGTTATCGCTTTGTCGGCGAAAGTCTTTGCATTGACTTCACTTTCCATAATGTTGTTCGTGGTAATCTTTTACTTGTTGTACGGAATCCTTATACATGGTGTTCGACCTCATGCCGTGCTTCATAAGGAAGGGGCGTCGTATAAGTCGAGATTAATGTTTTACGATAAGTCAAAGTCAGTCGTTCACGTGGTAATTCTGTTCATTCTAGCGTTTTCGGTCATTAGCATTAGCGACCAAATTACAGTCGAGAACGCAATAAGAGACCACACCTTGAATCTTGTCGTTCAGGCTGATGAAGCCAGGAAAAAATTGCTGGCTGAGGCGGAAAAAATGAGGTCGGAGGAGGCGGTTCATGACAAGGCGGGTGGGGAAAAAATCTTTAATTCCCGTTGCACGGCCTGTCATCTTTATGACAAGAAGCTGGTCGGACCCCCCTTCAACACGGTTCTTCCGAAATATGAAAGTAATCCGGATGAATTGATCGTTTTTATACAGAGCCCTACAAAGAAGGACCCGGGATATCCTCCAATGCCCAATTACGGTCTTAACAGGTCAGAGGCAAGTGGCGTTGCGAGTTATATTCTAAAACGCCTAAAGGGTGAAGTTTCTAAGTAGGCTTATACGCATTTTAGAAAAGGCCTAGAATGTTGAAAAGAATTCTAATCCCTTTGTTGCTTCTTACGCCGCCGGTAATGCTGGCCTTTCTAGTCTTGGGAGCTGGGCTGTCGCCCTGCCCGAAGATTCCCATACAGGGCGTCATCGGCAAGATAGACCCACGTTGTTGGTTCTCTTCCAGCGAGGCGCCCCAGCAGCCTATCGCCTTTAGTCATAAAATTCACGTCTCGAGAGTCGGCCTTCAGTGTACGTTTTGCCATACGTACGTCGAGCAATCACAACACGCCGGCGTTCCATCGGTTCAGAAATGCATGTCGTGCCATAGTGTCATCGCTACTGACAGACCAGAAATAAAAAAATTACACAAATATTGGAATAACAAGCAGCCTGTTCCATGGATTAAAGTGCATAATTTACCCGATCACGTTTATTTCTCTCATAAGAGGCACATCAAGGCTGGGTTAGAATGTTCAGCTTGTCACGGGGAAATAAAAAATGTTAGCGTGGTCCGGCAAGTCAGCTCACTTAACATGGGTTGGTGTGTCACCTGTCATAGATCAAAAAAGGCATCCATCGATTGTTTGACATGTCATAAATAAGGATCACTGGAGGATAACATGAAGAGACGGGATTTTATTAAGCTTCTCGGGGCTACGACAGGCACCGCCCTCGTTGCTTCATGCGGTGTGCAGAAAGGAACGGAAAAACTCATTCCCCATGTGATTCCTCCAGAAGATGGCCTGGCTCCTGGGCAACCTGCTTTTTATAACTCGACCTGTACCGAGTGTCCGGCGAATTGCGGCCTAACGGTGAAAGTCCATGAAAAACTAACTACCAACAACCGCTATGAAAGATATCCAGTAAAGCTAGAAGGGCTCTCAGGGCATCCGATTAACGATGGAACCCTCTGTATCCGGGGCCAGTCGTCATTGACCCGTCTCTACCATCCAGAAAGACTTAAAGAACCCCTTATTCGTGATGGCAGCGGCAAATTAAAAGTCTCCACATGGAAGGAAGCATATTTAAAGATTCTGGATGCGTTGGAAGAATCGGACGACGAGGGCCAGACAAACGTATATTTATCGGGTAGAACGACCGGCTCTCTTTCAGAGTTGATAGATACTTTTACTATTGAGATGGACATAGAAAGGCTGCCCGAATTTGAGGTTTACTCCTATGCTGCGCTTCGAGAGGCCAACGGGATTCTTTATGCGACAAAAGAGATCCCGTCGCATGATATAGAAAATGCGGATTTCCTGCTTACGCTTGGGGCTGACATTCTCGAGACCTATATAAGTCCAGTAAACAATTCCAACCAATTTTCAAGGGCTAAAAGGCGGAACAATTTTAAGTGGTTCCATGTTGAGCCTCACCTCTCGCTAACAGGTATGAGTGCGAACGAAAGGTTTGTCCTAAATCCTGGGAGTGAAGTTTATCTGCTTCTCTTCTTGTTGAACTATATAAAAGAAAAGGGTCTCATCAGGGAGATGATTTCTCAAGAGTTATTGGACTTGATACCTAATTTGCCGGTTGAAGAAATATCGCGCAAAACGGGGATAACGCCCGATGGATTGAATAGATTAGCTCAGCCTTTTGATAAAGCAAAGAGCCCGTTAGTGTTGACGGGCGGAATCTCAGCCAGGCAGGGGTCTGGTTTAGACGCGCTGGTTTTAACTGGATTGATTCAATGGGCCACCGGGGCGAAAAGTTCTCTAATCGATTTCTCCAAGGGCGAGAATTACTCTAATGTTGGAACCATGCTCGATATCGAAGAGCTTTCAGAAGATCTCCGGGATGAAGATATTGGAGTCATCTTCATCTCCAGGACCGATCCAGTCTCTAGCCTCCCCCCATCATTCAAGAATGACCTGATGAAAGCCCAATTAAGGGTCGGAATGTCTGAATTGCACAATAAGACGATGGAAGTGTGTGATGTAATCCTCCCCCTGTCTCATTCCCTGGAGTCTTGGGGAGATGCCGAGCCAAGATATAATATCAAAACGATAATTCAGCCCGTTCTAAAACCTCTACATAATACTCTTGCCGAAGGGGACATTCTGCTGCAGTTGATGGAGCTGAGCAGTGAGGACGAGACGTTCTCAAGCTATCAGGAATACGTATTGAATGAGTGGAAAGAGAGTTATGGAGAGAGCTTTATAGAAGAAATATTGAACAAGGGGTACCTGGAAGAGACAGCTGACAAGGACGAGGTTAAACTCCAGGAAGGGAGCCTGAAAGATCATTTAAAAAGTTTGAAGTTGCCTGAGGTAATGAAGAAACCAGTCCTCCTAGTCACACCTTCAATACGGTCGTTCGACGGCAGAAGCGCCGATCTTCCGCTGCTCAGTGAAATCCCCGACCCGGTAACAACCATCTCTTATGGGAAGTGGGTATCGATATCCGAGAAGACGGCCCGCAAGGATAAATTAAGGGATGGAGATGAGCTTCAAATTTCTTCTTCCAAGATGTCTGTAAAACTGCCGGTGAAAATACAAGAAGGGTTGGAGGAAGGGGTTTATACAGTCCATCAAGGTATGGTGGACTCAATCTTAATACAAACAGATAGAAGAAGCGGGGAGATCATTTCTTACCTCGAGGGTGTTAAAATTTCAAAGACCGGCCGGTCCGAGAAATTGCCAATTCTTTCAGGTTCGATCGCACATGAAGGAAAGGGAGTAATTCCTTACCCTGTTCACGCTAAACATGCAATATCTACGCTATATGCAAAGCATGAACATAAAGATTATCGCTGGGCAATGGCTATCGATCTAGACCTTTGCACCGGCTGCTCCTCATGCGTTGCAGCCTGCTACATTGAAAACAATATTCCCATCGTCGGCAAGAAAGAGCATTTAATTGGAAGAGAAATGTCATGGATTAGGATCGAACAACATAAAGACGCCCACGATAGAACAAATATGGTGCCCATGTTATGCCAGCATTGTGACAATGCACCATGTGAGCCGGTATGCCCCGTATTTGCGGCATATCACAATCCCGAGGGGCTCAATGCGCAGATCTACAACAGGTGCGTCGGCACAAGGTATTGCGCGAACAATTGCCCATACAAGGTGAGACGGTTCAATTGGTTCGATCAGGACTGGCCAGAGCCCCTGGATAAAATGCAGAATCCCGCGGTCTCGATTAGAACAAAGGGAATCATGGAAAAATGCACCTTTTGTGTACAACGAATTAGAGTGGCCAAGGATCTTGCTAAGGATGACTCCAGGAAGGTTCGAGATGGAGAGGTCGTGCCTGCGTGCGCCCAGACCTGCCCCACGAAGGCAATCGCCTTTGGAAATATTCTAGACCGAAAATCACGCGTGTACGAGTTGGCCCACTCAAAACGGTCCCACCGGATATTTGAAGATTTAGGAGTGGAGCCGGCGGTGCACTACTTGTCGAAAAAGACCTGAGCGACAGAGGTATGGCGGAATAATGGAATTACCGGAATACCGAGAGCGGCTGGATTTAGACGTCCTTGCCGCAATGAGAAAACCCAGCCGGCTCTACTGGATTGCCCTGGGGACTACTTCATCCTTTATTCTCATAGGTTTAGCTCTTTGGGGATATCAAATAATGACAGGCATGGGTGTAGCAGGAATTACAAACCCAGTTGGTTGGGGTGTCTATATTACAAACTTTGTATTCTGGATAGGGATTGCCCACTCCGGCACATTGATCTCGGCCGTCCTATTCCTTACCCGAGCCCGATTTCGAAGCAGTTTTAACAGGTCCGCCGAAGCAATGACGCTATTCGCCCTGGTAGTAGCGGGAATGTTCCCATTAATTCACCTTGGCCGCACCTGGTTGTTTTACTACCTCATCCCGTATCCAAATCAGCGCCAGTTATGGGTGAACTTTCGCTCTCCTCTTGTCTGGGATGTTTTTGCCGTAAGCACATATCTTGCGGTTAGTGTTATTTTCTTTTACGTGGGATTGATCCCCGACCTGGCTATCGTCAGACGGTTCTCCAAGGGGGTGAGAAAGGCCATCTACAGCACTCTATCCCTCGGGTGGGAAGGGTCTGTTTCCCAATGGCTTCACTACAATAGGCTCTATTTCTTCCTCGCCGCATTTGCTACCCCCTTGGTCGTGTCGGTTCACTCAGTCGTCTCGTGGGATTTCGCCATGAGTATTCTGCCCGGCTGGCACACCACCATCTTTGCCCCATATTTCGTAGCTGGAGCGATTTTTTCTGGAACGGCGATGGTGATCACCTTGGTTGTCCCAATGAGGAAGATGTTCTCGTTAGAGAAATATATAACCCTTGACCATTTTGATGATCTAGCGAAAATACTATTGTTTACATCGCTGATAGTCTCCTATGCTTACATTATAGAGTTTGGTATAGCCTATTATAGTGGCATTATTTATGATGTGAGATTGTTTACATATCGGGCAGCCGGACACTACGCCCCATTTTTCTGGCTCATGGTATTTTGTAATTGTGTGGTGACCCTGCCGCTTTTTGCTAAAAGATTCCGGACAAACCTCGTCTTTCTCTTCATTATCTCAATCTTTATCAATGTCGGAATGTGGCTGGAGAGATTTATCATTATTGTAACATCGTTAGCCAAAGACTTTGATCCGTACTCCTGGGGGACGTACGTTCCCAGTTTTGTGGAAATCGGTATAACGATAATGAGCTTCAGCATCTTTTTTACACTATTCCTTCTCTTTGCAAAACTACTGCCCGTACTAGCAATAACAGACATAAAGGAGCAAGCAGGGTGAGCAGAGAATATTCGTATAAAGACAAAGCGGAATTTATTGCTAAATTGGAAAACCTCGTTGGCGAAGGTGTTCCCAAAAAGGATATTTCGGTGCTGTCACCCATACACGTTCATGAAGTCGATGAAATTCTTGAAGTTCGTCCAAGTAGGTTAAAGTTCTTCACATTCTTTGGAGCCCTGAGCGGCACCATTACGGGCTTTGCTTTTCCTATTTACACGGTTTTGAGATGGCCTTTGCTGATTACCGGAGGCAAGCCCATTGTCTCGATACCCCCATTTATCATCATCGCTTTTGAACTGACGATCCTCTTCGGTGTTGTGGCGACGTTTCTCGGATTTCTCATTCTTTCAAGGTCTCCCAGTCTCAAAAAGATCATTTCCCCAAAAGAATGCGGAAATAACTTCCTTATCATAGTTGACGATGGAGACCCGAAATGAAAAGGTTGGAAATGAAGATAGGGAGGCTGGCAGGAGTTTTTCTTTCGGCTCTTCTATTTATAGTCTTGATAGAGAGCGTTTGGGGGCCAGAGAAAAAGGGCTCTCTCTTATTTATATTATTGTTTTGGCTTACACTTCTTCAGGGGGTTGTTGCGTTGGCCGCAGTCGCGCAGCTCTCAAAAGCAAAATGGATTCTACCGATTAAAAAAGAATTGCTCTCGTTGCATCCACTGCTTCTGCTTATCTTCTTCTTATTTCTTCTCTTCGGCGTCCAGCTTGACATTTATCCCTGGGCCGGCGACCAAGGCATCTGGTTGAATAAGAAATTTTTCATGTTGCGCAATCTATCATTCTTGCTCTTGGCTTACCTATTTGCCAGAAAATTCGCTATAGAGGTTTTTAGAGATGGGGATAAGCAATATTTTTACGCGTTACTCTATTTGTTCACATTTGTTACTTCACAAACTCTGGCGGCATTTGATTGGGTTATGTCCTTGGAATATCCATGGTATAGCACACTTTTCGGTGGATATTTCTTTGTAGAAGCGCTTTATACAGGAACGGCTCTGGCCTGCATCTTTTGCTATTTCCTATTAAAAGAACGTGATCCAGATCAAACGCAGGCCTTAAAGAAAACCCATAAAGATGCCGCTACGCTCTTATTTGCTTTTTGTGTAATGTGGGCCTACTTCTTTTTCTCCCAATACCTCGTTATCTGGTATGGAAACCTTCCGGAAGAGGTAACCTTCTTTGTAAGGCGGTTTTCGGACCCCACCCTTCTGACCCTTTCCTTTATAATTTTAGCTGTACTATTTCCCCTGCCTTTCCTTTCTCTCCTGTTTATTCGGATAAAGTCGAGTCCTTTCCTCGTTCTCGTATTATCTTTCGTTATTCTTTCAGGAGTATTTATTGAGCGATTGGTATTTTTGCTTCCATTATTAACAATTCAAATGCCGGTCCTAGTGTTGGAATTTGTGATGATGACCTTTCTCTTTGTATTGACATTTGTGAACAGAGACCAGGTAATAAATCATTACGCGTTAAAATAGTGCCGTTGAGGCGTAACCCCAACCCCTCCCTATATATTCTCATGCCTTGACAGAATGACGTCGGACGGATACGATTAGGCGGCCTTTTTAGAGCGCCTTTCATCGGTTGAGTAAGGAGTAGCCTAAGATGCGTCGAATTAGCGTTGTCCTTCTAGTGGCTCTGTTATCTACAGGGTGCGCAGTGGCGGTCCTCGCCACGGGCGCTGGATTAGGGGCCGGCACCTACGCATGGTTTAAGGGAGAACTTAAACGCACATATCCCGCCACGTACGATGCCGTTTGGATTGCCGCACATGATTCCCTCCAATCCCTTGAGATGCCGGTGGTTGGCGAGAGGAGGGACGCCTTGAAAGGGACCATTATGGCCAAGAGGGCGAACGGTGCTGACGTTCGCGTTGATGTAAAATATCTTACTGAAACGACAACCCAAGTGGCCATTCGAGTTGGCCTCATTGGAGACCGGCCCGTCTCGACGCGGATCCATGAGACCATCCAGACCAGACTCTAGCCCGCTGACGGCCCCTCTAGAGTGTCTGAAATTCAAGCCCTTGACAAAGGTTTCTATGCTTTCCCAAATTGGAGAGATTTTTGCTCTGAGAAGAGGGCATACTGTGTCAGCCCTCAAATCTTAAGGGGCTAATACACCTCGTAATTCTTTATATTTATAGCCCCTCTAATTGAATTCAGGGAACTCCTCATGCCCCGTTTCGACCGCCTCCTTGTCCGAACCCGCTTCACCGAACATACGGTAATGGTCTTATGTGGCGTGGTCATAGGAGTTCTGGGCGGCCTGGGAGCTGTTGGCTTCCGCTTCCTCATACGCCTCTTTCAGCGCCTCTTCTTCGGACCCGGCTTAAACCTTCTCGAGTTCGTCTGGGCCCTTCCCTGGTACCACAAGCTCCTGGCTCCCGCCATTGGGGGGGCGGTCGTTGGCCCCATCATTTACTTCTTCGCCCGAGAGGCCAAGGGCCACGGGGTGCCAGAGGTCATGGAGGCGGTAGTCATGCGAGGAGGGGTCATTCGGCCGCGGGTCGTAGGGGTAAAGGCCCTAGTCAGCGCTCTGACCATCGGCTGCGGGGGCAGCGTGGGCCGCGAGGGACCCATCGTCCAGATCGGATCGGCCATCGGATCGACCCTGGGCCAGCTCCTCAAGGTCAGCGGCGAGCGGATGCGTACCTTCGTCGGCTGCGGGGCTGCTGCGGGCATCGCTGCCACCTTCAATGCCCCCATCGCCGGAGCTATGTTCAGCGTGGAGATTATCCTCGGCGACTTCGCTCTGGCCCGCTTCAGCCCCATCGTCATCTCCAGTGTTGTCGCCACCGTCGTAAGCCGCCACTTCCTCGGAGACTTTCCCGCCTTACAGGCGCCCCCCTACCGTCTCGTCCATGCCTTCGAGCTGCTCCCCTATCTCATCCTTGGCCTTGCGGCCGGCCTGGTGGCCTACCTCTTCATCTATCTCCTTTACCGATGCGAGGACCTCTTCGATGCCTCGCCTCTGCCCGAGGCGGCTCGACCCGCCATCGGGGGGCTGCTCATCGGCGCGATAGCCCTGGCCTTCCCCCACAT
Source organism: Nitrospinota bacterium (assembly GCA_022562795.1). GTDB lineage: Bacteria > JADFOP01 > JADFOP01 > JADFOP01 > JADFOP01 > JADFOP01. The sequence goes on along the minus strand of JADFOP010000010.1, from coordinate 8,502 downwards.
CTACGGGGTTGGCTACGAGACCATCACCCTGTCCCTCCGGGAGCAGGCTCCCTTCCTGCTGTTACTGACCCTCGTCTTCATCAAGGTGCTGGCCACATCCCTCACCATCGGCTCGGGCCAGTCGGGCGGCATCTTCGCCCCCTCCCTCTTCATAGGAGCCATGACGGGCGGGGCCGTCGGTACCTTGGTCCATCGCCTCTTTCCCTCCATAACGGCCACCTCAGGGGCCTACGCGCTGGTGGGCATGGGGGCGGTGGTGGCCGCTACCACCCACGCCCCCATCACCGCCATCATCATCGTCTTCGAGATGACGGGCTCTTACACCATCATCCTTCCTCTCATGGTCGCTTGCATTATCGCCACCATCGTTACGACCTCCCTCAGCCGTGAGAGCATCTACACCCTGAAGATCGCCCGCCGGGGGCTGTCCATCGTAGCGGGCCGAGAGGTCAGCGTGATGAAAGCCCTCCGGGTAAACGAGGTCATGACCGATCGGATGCACACTTTCTACGAGGGTACCCCCTTGTCGACCCTATTGGAGGAAGCCCTCAGCAGCCCCTGTTCCTACTTCCCCGTGGTGGACGGTAAGGGCAATATGACGGGCATCTTCAGCCTTCAAGACCTCCGGATGGTTCTCATGGAGGACGTCGCCGCTCTGGGACCGCTCATAGTGGCCAGAGACATCGCCACCACCGATGGGCTCATCACAGTTACGCCTGAAGACGACTTGGACTTGGTATTTCAGAAGTTCGGCCAGAAAAACATCGAGGAAATCCCTGTCGTGAGCCCCGAGGAGCCCTCACGGGTCATAGCGATGGTTCGGCGCAAAGACGTAATCGAGGCTTACAACAAGGAGATTCTGCGGCGAACCGCCACACAGGCCTAAGGCTCCTCCAGGGGGGGAAGGGCCTTCCAGCGCTCTAGGGCCGCGATGTCGTTCTCAAATGCGAACTCCTCCGCTGGAGGCAGTTCGTCCGGGCCGAACCAGCCGACTTCGCTCACCTCGTCCGTCGGGTGAGGCTCGCCCAGTGGTGAAGCCCTGATGTGGATATTGAGGGAGGGTCCGTAGGTGCCTGCCGCCTCGCGGAACACTCCTAGCACCTCGTGGAGGCGAATTTCACAGCCCACCTCCTCTCGGACCTCTCGGGCCAGGGCTTCCTCAGCTGTTTCGTCCAATTCCACGAACCCTCCGGGCAAATCCCACCTCCCCGCGCGGGCCCCCTTTGCCCTACGGGCGAGGAGCACCTTGCCGCCTTCCTCTATAACGGCAGCCACCACGGGCCGGGGGTTCTCATATATGATGGCGTCGCAGGAAGAGCAGACGAGGCGGGCTCGCGGGTCACCGGGGAGAAGGCTTCGTCTCAGGGAGGATCCGCAGTAGGGACAATAGCGTAAGGGTTTGTCCGTAATCACGTCACCTCGCCGTGGGCTGGAACGATAGGATAGTGTCGGCGTCGAGCTCCGTAAGGCTTGCAAATTCGGCGTCGGCCATGGAGAAATCGAGCCCCCTCTGACGCATGTCTGGGACCGCGAGGCAGATCATGCCGGCAGCCTTCGCTGCGCGGGCCCCGTTGATGGTGTCCTCCAGGGCCAGGCAAACCGAAGGCTCTTTAACGAGCAGCTCGGCAGTCATGAGATAAATATCGGGAGCGGGTTTACCACGGGAGACCATGTCTCCGGAGACAATGATGGGGAAATGACGGTATAGGTCAAACCGGTTTAAGACGAAGTGGATCTGGTCCATCGGGGAAGACGAAGCAAGGGCGATTGGCACTTGGCGCTCCACGAGGGATTCTAACAGCGCCGAAAACCCGGGCATAAGCTCCAATCGTTCGTGGCAGAGCTTTCGTATAATGTCGTAGCGCTCGGCGATAATCGCCTGAATGGAGTCTTCCAACCCAAGCCGCTCTTTGATGACAGCTGCGCTCTCCTCCTTCTTGCGTCCCATGAGAAGGCCGTCGAACTCGCTGCTGTAAGTATGGCCCTTGCTTTCGAAGTAGAGCCGTTCGGTTTCTTCCCAAAGCTCCTCGCTGTTGACCATCAACCCGTCCATGTCAAAAATGATCGCTTCTATCATCGTAGAGGTCCGCTCCTTCCACTTCATCGGCCTCCTTCTCCCAAGGAGGAGAGCTCATGGTTCACGATATCAACGATGGCGGCGCTCTCCGCCTCGTCGAGCTTCGTCTCCACGGCCCCCACGTTTTCTTCGACCTGCTCGGGGCGTTTAGCCCCAACAATGGCGCTGGAAACCCCTGGCTGCCTCATGACCCAGGCGAGGGCGAGTTGACCGACGGTGAGGCTCCGCTTCTCCGCCAAGGGCCTCAGGGCTTCGACCACCCGAAGGTTGGCCCGATACCGTTCTCCCTGGAAACTCTCATAGGTGGCCCTCCAGCCGGTGAAGGTGCTGTCTGGACCGAATTTCCCTGTGAGCAACCCCATGGCCAAAGGGCTGTAGCAGACCACACCGATTGCCGCATCGCGGCAGAAGGGGAGGGTGGCCTCCTCAATTTGACGCTCAAGGAGGCTGTAAGGCGGCTGGAGGCTTACGATCGGGCCTACGGCCAGAGCGCGCTTCATTTGGTCCACATCGTAGTTGGAGACCCCGACGGCATGGATATATCCCGCCTCCACTTGGTCAAAGGCCCATCCTATGGTCTCCTCCACGGATACGAAAGGATCAGGCCAGTGGATCTGATAAAGATCGATGCGCTCAACCCTGAGCCGCCTTAAGCTATCCCCGAGGGCCATCTGTAAGTGAGAGGGGCTGCAATCGTGGCGTATACGGCCCCGTTCATCCCAAGCCAGGCCGCCCTTGGTGGCTACCACGAGCCCGTTGCGGTCTTTTCCCAGCGCCTTGGCCAGGATCTCTTCGGAGTGGCCGAATCCGTAGGCGTCGGCCGTATCAAAGAAGTTGACACCGAGGTCCCTGGCTCGATGGACGGCCGCGATGGATTCTTCGTCATTAACAGGTCCCCACCCTTTGCCCCCCATAGCCCAACAGCCAAAACCCTGGATTGAAATGGCAAGATCCGACTGGCCGAGCGACCTATACTCCACAGTGATTTTCCTCCCAAGCTCTTATATCGTAACAGTCTTTTTCCTGGCACGCAACGACGCCATTAAAAGACGACTAGCCGAGACTGGGCATAAACTCTCTGCCCAATATGGCTCCGACCATTATTTTAAGTAACACTTTAACAAAAATTGTGTATCCATCTATAATTAAAAGGTATATTTCTTAGATACTTAGTGACTCTCAATCCCTGCTTCACTCGAAAAACCTGGGGTTCCGACTTGTGTTTACGATAAGTCACCCCCACGCAAATTCTTCTCCACGGAATGCTTGGATCCTAAAATAACCATCGCAAAGTTCTGTCATCAATTTGACACGGCGGCGCGTATTTGACGCATAATTAGCATATTCAAAAGGGAGAATACGCTTGATATTGATAGAGTTACGAGATGGCACGAGTATTGCTTATTGAGTTGCGTTGAACAGAGGAAGCAGTAGGAACTGGTTCCTTGTGATTTATCGAACTGAACGGTTATCTCTGCTGAAGGAGATGTGAGATGCGCTCTTTTACCTCCCAATCGAAAAGAGCCATAATTAGATTTCAATCCCCAATCGCTGGCGCTATAGGCTTAGCTGTTTTTGTCTGTTTGCACCTTCTCTCTCTCCCTCCTAGCGCCCTGGCTCAGCAGATGCCTTACGCTACTATCACCAAGGTTGAAGGGACGGTCATGGTCCGAAGCCAGGTGAGCCCTTCCACGGGGGAGTGGCGTCAGGTCACTGAGCTCAACCACCCTCTATTTAAAGGGGATGAGATCAAGACCGATACGGGCGCGGCGGAAATCACGCCGCCGCCTACAAGCACGTGCCGATGATGGAGATGAACCCCCTGGAGGCAGTGAAAAACAATGTGTTGGGGACGCGTGTGGCTGCCGAGGTGGCCGCCAGATACGGTGCCAGGAAGTTCGTATTGATCTCTACCGACAAGGCGGTCCGGCCTACGAGCGTGATGGGCGCGACCAAACGAGCCGCCGAGCGGGTCTTTCACGCCATCGAGCCCAATGGAACGGCCTTTATCGCTGTTCGCTTCGGCAACGTGCTCTGGAGCTCGGGGAGCGTCGTCCCGATATTCGAGAAGCAAATTTCCGAGGGGGGGCCCCTAACGGTGACCCACCCGGAGGTGGCCCGCTACTTCATGACCATCCCCGAGGCGACAGGCCTGGTCCTGCAGGCCGGGAGCATGGGGAGGGGGAAGGAACTATTCCTCTTGGACATGGGGGAGCCCGTAAAGATACTTGATTTGGCTATGAACATGATCAGGCTCTCCGGGCTGGAACCGGGCAAGGATATCGATATCGAGTTCACGGGCCTTCGCCCCGGAGAGAAGCTCTACGAAGAGCTGTTGGTTGACGGGGAGGGGATGGATCCGACGGAGCATGAGAAGATTTTAGTCGTTAGGGGCAACGGGTGGGAAGAGGGGCTTATCGAGACCCTCGATGCCATGCTCGACGCCGCCCAGGTCGGAGATGTCGCCGAAACCCTCTCCCTCCTTCAAACCATCGGTGGGGAGTATACTCCCAGCAGAGAGATATTTAGCTCCCTCATGTCCCAACGCCTCCCGGAACCCCTATTCTTGGAACCGCAGGTCCAAAGGGTATAACGGTAAGCTTAAGTTTCCAGCGCCACACTCTCTAGCCTCCCAGCCTTCCTTTCCACACCCATATTTTCTTTCCCTCGACAACCTTATATTTGAATCTCCACGCCCGCGGCTTCCTCGATGAGGCCCGCTGAGGGCGGAAGTGCGAGCCCTGGCGACGAGGGAGGGGTTGTAGCTATCGTGACTGGTGCAAGCTCACGAGGGGGCTGTTTTGCCGCGACGATTTATCGTTGGAGAACGAAAGTCGTTGCGCCGTTCAGTTCCAATGGATATAGTTCTTAACAACGCATCTTTCTTGCCTACGCTTTCATTTAGCCAAAGTAATTGCCCGTTCTGACCTTCGGATGCGGGCGCTGGAGGATTTCTCATGAGCCCTTTAAGCGAGACTTTTGAGGAATGCAAGGCGGTTATTATCGGCACAGGGCAAGCTGGGAAACCGCTAGCGACGGCCCTGGCCAATGCCGGATGGAAAACGGCGGTTGTTGAGAGCGGACACGTCGGCGGGTCGTGCATAAACGTCGGCTGTACGCCGACGAAGACGATGGTCGCCAGTGCACGCGTTGCCTATTTAGCACGGCGCGCGGCGGAGTATGGCGTAAATACGGGTGACGTGTCGGTCGATATGGCGCGAGTTCGCGAGCGCAAACAAAACATAGTGGAGATGTTTCGAGGCGGGTCGCAACGAGGTCTTGAAAGGACGGATAATCTGGAGCTGATTTTTGGAAAGGCTTCCTTCGTCGATTCGCATGCCGTCGAGGTTCAATTAAACAACGGTGGGAACCGTAGGCTCTCTGCGGAGAAGATTTTCATTAATACAGGAGCGAGACCGGTAGTTCCGGCTATCCCGGGGTTGGACGAGGTCCCGTTCCTGGATTCCTCCACCATTATGGAAATGGACACGCTGCCCGAGCATTTACTGGTTATGGGGGGAGGCTACATCGGGTTGGAGTTCGGACAGATGTTCCGTCGGTTTGGAAGTAAGGTGACGATTATTCAGCAAGGGGAGCAGTTGCTTAGCCGTGAGGACCCGGATGTCGCAGAGGAAGTGCGAAAAATCCTCAATGAAGACGGAATTGAGGTGCACTTGAACGCCGAGGTTCTCAGCGCTCGGGCGGGTTCAGACAACGGGGGGGTTGAGCTCGAATTTCAAACGCCATCTGAGCGAACGAAGGTGCTGGGCTCGCACCTGCTCGTTGGGGTAGGCCGGGCCCCCAATACAGAAGGGTTGAACCTCGAAGCCGCCGGAATCGAAACCGACGCAAGAGGGTTTATTAAGGCCAACGAACGGTTGGAAACGACCGTATCGGGAGTCTATGCCCTGGGGGATGTCAATGGCGGCCCGGCGTTCACCCACATTTCCTATGATGATTACCGTATCGTGCGAGCGAATATTCTCGAAGGAGGCGATGCGACCGTTAACGGTCGGCTCGTTCCATACACGGTTTTTATAGACCCGCAACTGGGCCGGGTGGGATTGAGCGAGACGGAAGCCCGGAAGCAAGGCCTTAGCATCCGTGTGGCCAAGCTTCCGATGAGTCATGTGGCAAAGGCGCTGGAATTTGATGAAACCAGGGGGTTTATGAAGGCGGTCGTAGACGCCGAGACGGACCAAATTCTAGGATGCGCGGTTCTAGGGGTAGAGGGGGGCGAGGTCATGTCTGTCATACAGATGGCGATGATGGGCAACGTGCCGTACACTCGCATTCGTGACGGCGTCTTCGCTCATCCAACCTTAGCGGAGTCTTTAAACAATCTCTTTATGGGAATGGATGCCTGAGGGGCAATAGGGCGGACCAAGCCTTAACCTCGCAAGGATATAGTGCACTTCTAATGTGTCCATTTCCTTTCTATGCCCCCTCGCCTCCCATGTAATCCATTGAAATATAAACGGCAGTAATTTTTTTCATTTTTCCCCTTGACAATTTTCGTCCAAGGTGTTATTTTACCATTCAGATGGTAAAAACGAGGGCTCAGCAAATGACCACCGGCACCAAAGAGAAAATCCTGGCAGAAGCCCAGCAGCTGATCCACACCAACGGCTTCAGGGCCACGAGCGTAGACGCCATCGCTAAGGCCGCTAGCGTCAAGAAGGCCAATGTCTTCTATTATTTTCCGACCAAAGAAGCGCTAGGGCTGGAGCTGCTGGACCGGATGGCCACCTACGCCATCAACCACATTCTTGCCCCGAGGTTCAACGACGACCGCCACCCGACGGAGCAACTTCGAGACTACCTGCAGCTCATCCGGGGGCATATGGAAGAGAGTTACTGTGCTGGCGGCTGCCCTCTGGGGAATCTGGCCTTGGAGATGGCCGATGTGGACGAGGATTTCCGCACCCGCTTGACTCACTTCTTTGAGGCATGGGAGAGCGTGATTGAGGGAGTGCTTAAGCGCGGTCTTGAGACGGGAGTGTACCGGGAAACGATGGACCCTCGTGCTACAGCGTCCTTCATCGTTTCCGCGCTCGAAGGGGCGATTCTCCTGGCCAAGACCAAACGGGACCCCGAGGTGCTAGCCCATGCGGAGTCCCACTTGGTGCATCTTTTGGAAGGCTACCAGGTGTAGGTTTTTTTAACCGGATGTTTTACCAACCGGTTGATAAAACATGTAGGGATATACAGAGGAATATCCAGCAAGGAACCCCTGCGATGATAGAGAAAGCTTCAACAACGGACCGGAAGAACTTCCGCCTGGGAGTTGGCCAAGGGATTTTCGTGCAAGCGGGAAGCTCCTTCATCAGGCCTAGTACCCTGCTAATTTCCTTCATTCACGACCTTTCGGGCTCTTGTTACCTATGCGGTCTCGTCATAACCGTCCAGAAATTTTCACAAATTTTGCGGCATCCATGATCGCCCTGAACAGAAAGGAGAACAACATCATGCCAGAACACGCGAAGACCCTAGAGCTCACCAACGAGAACTTCCAGCGTAAAGAAGGGAGGCTGGGACTATGACAGCAACAAATGGAACGACGACCAGCGAAGTCTACTCCAATCTGTTTTCCCCATTGCAGCTTGGCTCGCTCAATCTGGAAAACCGAATCGCCATGGCGCCCATGACCCGGAGCATGGCGGACGATGCCCTAGTACCGACGGCGGAAATGGCTGCCTACTATGCCCGTCGGGCGGATGCGGGCCTCATCATCACTGAAGCCACCATCGTCCGGCCTGATGGCCAAGGTTACCCTAACACCCCTGGGATTTACAACGAAGCCCAAATAGAAGGTTGGCGCCAGGTGACGGAGCAGGTACACGCAAGGGGTGGCAAGATATTTTTGCAACTTTGGCATGTTGGTCGGGTCTCTCACCCCATCTATCTCAACGGCGAACTGCCCATTGCCCCCTCCGCGGTACCTCTGACCGGACGGGTTCCTCGTGCCGATGTTGAATACGCAACACCTCGCGCCCTGGACATCGGCGAAATCCCAGGCTTGGTGGAAGCATATGCGCAGGGCGCGGGCAACGCACTGACGGCAGGCTTCGACGGTGTGGAAATCCACGGGGCAAACGGCTACCTGATCGACCAGTTTCTCCATCATCACACGAACCGCCGCACGGACGCCTACGGGGGGTCCCCTGAACGGATGGCTCGCTTCGCCCTTGAGGTGGTCGATGCGGTCGTGGCCAAAGCCGGAAGCAATCGTGTCGGCATCCGCCTCTCACCCGGCGCTTATGTCAATATGGAAGGCCATCCTGACGATCCCTCCGTCTTTCGTTATCTCCTCTCCCAGCTCGGAGGGCGTGAGCTGGTTTACGTGCACACCGGCATATTTGACGATTCGATGAGCTTTGATTACCTCGGTGGTTCGGCCAGTGCCTTCCTGCGAAAGAACTACA